>DATFRK010000045.1:0-2762 GCA_035263325.1 Pyrinomonadaceae bacterium
GTCGTCAAGTAGGAGTATGTCCGCGTCGAGTTTTCGGACTGTCCGAATTTCAGCGTCGGCCCGCGCCTGCAAGTCACGGCCGATGATGGTATCGATCGACTCTGGCAGGAGACGGAGTTGTTCCAACTCGCTACGAGTTGCGTTGTAGACAGCTTCGGCGGATCCAAATCGTTCGAGGAGTTTGGCAGCGACGCGAGGTCCGATGCCGGGAGTCATATTGAGTTCAACCCAATCTTTGATCATGGTGAGGATGTCCTTTGTGAGGTTTTGGGGTCGTACTTAGTACTTTGTGCTTGGTCCTTAGTACTTTGTGTTTTGAGTCTTGTGTTTGTATTTGCTCCTAATTCTTTTCTAGCTGTGCCTACCGCCTTCTGTTTTGTGGCGGAGGCGTGTAGGAATCGAACCTACCTGAGCCCGCTCTCACGTTCTCACTAACGGTTTTGAAGACCGCGCCGTTCACCAGAACAGATTCGCCTCCAGGTTATTTTTGTGAGATCTGATCTGAGATCCGAGATCTTGAAATCTGAGATCCGTGAGGCTTGAGAACGCTAACCGCTCCATTCTTCGCTGTCAAGCAATGTCCTAAGCTAACAAATGAATAACGATCACTTCCGCAGTGGGTTTCTCATCATGAACTTCAATTCCAAAGGGATGCACCGCTTGAAACTGAAAACACTCTTCTTGAACTTACCAAACACGTAAACTCGCCCGGTAACCAACCAACTTTCTTTCGACTCGTTCCACTCACCAATTGCGGCCAGAACGGCGCTGGGCAGGTAGATATAGAACTTGAGTGGCTGACGCAGGGTGAAGCGCCCCTTGTTTGGCAGATCAAACTGATGACGGTACTCATCGATGTGCACTGTCGTTCCGTTGACCACCATTTCCTCAAACAGCAGGAAGTCAACATGGCCCTTCTGCTCCACCGGCGCAATTATCATTGGTATCTCCAGGCCAATACTCAATGGTGAGGCGCTGACCAACTCTGGATCGCCAAACTGGATCAATGCATCTGGGTCGAACACATCCTCGTCTGCAGTTCCCCCTGGCTTTTTCCGATCTTTCTTGATTTCCACCACTGCGCGCTCAACCTTGTAACCGCGGATTTCTTTCGGATAGGAAGGCGTCTGTGCCATCACGGGAATGCCTGCGCTTAGCAGAAGTGTGGCCGTTGTCAGGAGACGAATCATTGGAGGCTTCTGAGGGGCGAGGTCATCATAGTTCATCCGCTTTGAGATCTAAAATTCTAAGGAACGTCCAAGCCGAAGCCCCAGTTGACCTTCCTTTCTCACCTTGCTAGTATTTCGAACGAACGTTCGAACGTACTAAATTTTTTGGCCGTAAAATAAGCCCGATCCGATAGCCATGACCATCGATTTCCAAACTTCCCCGGAACATTACAAACACTGGAAGCTAACTATCGAGGGACCCGTCGCCACCCTCTCCATGGACGTGCAGGAAGACGAGACACTTAACGAAGGCTACAAACTCAAGCTCAACTCCTATGACCTCGGCGTCGATATCGAACTCGCCGATGCGGTGCAGCGCCTGCGCTTCGAACATCCTGAAGTCCGGGCTGTGGTCATTACCAGTTTGAAGCCCCGAATCTTCTGTGCCGGCGCCAACATCTACATGTTGGGCACTTCGTCGCACGCTTTTAAAGTTAACTTCTGCAAGTTCACCAACGAGACCCGCTGCGCGATCGAAGACGATGCCCACCATTCCGGTCGCCGTTACGTCGCCGCTCTGAATGGAACCGCATCGGGTGGTGGTTATGAACTCGCGATCGCCTGCGACGAGATCTACCTGGTGGACGACGGCAACTCCGCCGTTTCCCTTCCCGAGGTTCCCTTACTGGGAGTACTGCCCGGAACCGGTGGTCTGACCCGCCTGGTCGACAAGCGAAAAATTAGACGCGATCGAGCGGACGTCTTTTCGACCTTAGCGGAAGGCTTGAAAGGCAAGCGCGCGAAAGAGTGGGGTTTGATCGACGACTACTTTCCCAAGAGCAAATTTGAGGAGTCGGTTAAGGCGAGAGTCAGCAAGATTGCCAACAACAGCCAGGTGAACGTGAAGGGAATAAAACTGGGCCCCTTGCAGCTTGAGTCCAGCGATCAAGGTCGCAACTACAAGTACGTCACCTTAAAGATTGATCGCGACGAGCGCTACGCCGATCTAACTGTGCGGGCACCGGAGGACAAGCAACCGTCCACCCCGGCTGAGATTGAGAACCTTGGCGACGCTTACTGGCCGCTGCAAGTCTATCGAGAACTTGACGACGCGCTGCTTTACTTGCGCGTCAACGAACCGCTGATCGGTTTGGTCTGCCTGCGAACTGAAGGCGAGGCTGACAACATTCTATCGGTGGATCAAACTCTGGCGGCACATGGCGATCACTGGCTGGTGCGGGAAATCGTCTTGTACATGGCACGGGTCCTGCGCCGGCTCGATCTTACAGCCAAGAGCTTTTTTGCCATCGTCGAACCAGGCAGTTGTTTTGCAGGCAACCTGTTCGAGTTATTGCTCGCGTCAGATCGGAGTTACATGCTGGCTGCTGACGAAGGCTCGACATCGGTCTGCTTGTCGGCCCTCAATGCCGGGCCACTGCCGATGAGTAACGGATTGACCCGACTGCAATCACGCTTTCTGGCCGAACCGGAACGGGTCGCGGCGGTTTTGTCACACACTGGTCCATTCGACACTGAAGCAGCTGAAGCAGCTGGACTGATAACTTTCGCCCCGGATGAGTTGGACTGGGAAGA
>DATFRK010000046.1:0-2581 GCA_035263325.1 Pyrinomonadaceae bacterium
CGCGGTAGTAAGAAGTCCTGATAGTCCCCAAGCATCGTGCCAAACCCACGATTCAAGATCTCAGATAAGACACACTACCCAACTCTCGAGCTAGAGGGTCTTCGAGCTCAACCGCACGAACTCATACAATCCCACGGCGGAACCAAGCACAATTCCTACAACCAATAACCACGGTTTTGTTCCTAACCAGTTGTCAAGCAACCACCCCAGGCCGCAAAACGAAACCACCGACGCAAATAGTGTGATGCCGGCGGCGTAGGCAATGCCACTCTTGCGATTAGTATCCTCGTCCGGGGTCTCAGGCATTGCTTACCAACTCTCGCGAGTCAAGAAATTCTTCGGCACGTCGTACAGCAGGGCTCGACGGGAGTGACGCATCGAGTCATGAATGAAGCAGACGTGCGTACACCAACAGGCCTTACCTCCATCAATCACTGCCAGTTCACGCGCGCGTTCATTTGCTGACCACAACGCACTGAAGTCGTAGTCATAATCAGCCAGCGTCGCAAACTTCTCGCGTAGCTCACAGGCGCGCACATCGCCGTTGTAGTCGATCACCGCGGTGGTCTCACCGGCGGTACACGGGAAGGGCCAGGCGGTTGATTGCTGAAAGTTCGCGTGTTGAGTGCGATAGTGAGTGGTAATCGCGCCCACATAGGCCACGTTCTTCACGAAACGTTTGCTCTTGTCATCGGCGGCAAACATCCGATCACCGTAACGCTTGGTCAATTGAGAAACATGACGATAGATCGACGGCAGCACTTCCGGTGGTACGCGTTTGATGCTGTCACCGACCAGTGTCTCTCCACGCACGATGTTGAAGTATTGTCCGTCGAGGCGAAAGCTAGACCACATAAACTCGGAAAGCTTCTCAATCTCGCGAAAGTTCTCCGCGCAAACCACGGTGTTCACATTCAGGCGGAAACGGTCAGTGTACTTTTCCTTCAGGGGATACAGATGCTCGATGCAGGCGAGCGTCTTCTCCCAATTACCCGGGACACCGCGAATGCGATCGTGCGTTTCACCATAACCGTCGAGCGCGATATTCAAGTAGAGATCGATCGTGGGATTGTTTGCCAACGCCTGGTCCACGATCTCATGGACCCGCGCTTTGATCAGACCATTCGTGGGAATGATGATCCGCTGCACGCCATTGTTAGCCACGAACGTGTCGATGATCTGCGAGACATCGCGACGCAAAGTGGGCTCACCACCCGACAACCAAAGATCTGTGACCGGCGACATCGTGCGTGAGATCTTCTCGATCTGAGCAAAGGTCATGTCGCCCGGATGATTGAGCTCCTCGTGATAGAAACAGGTTTGACAGAAAGCGTTACAGCGAGAAGTCACGAACAAAATGACAGTGCCCAGGCGCTTTTCGCGTTTGGAAGAACGGAGCAACTGCACAAGCTGTACGGCTTTGTTCGCCATTATGAGTTGCGAGAGATAATGACAGCTTCGGTAGGTGATTTCAATTCGTAAGTAATGCCACGCCACTCAATCCGCTGGGAGAATCCCGCCGCGATGGCGTTGTAGAGATACAGTAACGACGCGAAAGGCCAAAGGACAACCTGGGCCAAGAGGTCACGCCGCAACGCAGCGAGGTGGTCGGGCAACGAAATACAGATTGCCCACCAACGAATCAGAGCTTTCGCTGCCCCAAGGGCCCAGACCAACAAGAGCACTGCGAGCAGAACTAAGAACGGCAGTCCCAACACAAGGCGCAGCAGTACTAAAGTTAAGCCGCCAAAGAAAACTATAGTGAAGAGCGCGCTCCCCAGCAGCAACGGCTGCCAAAGGTGCGGAGCGTAAACGCGCGTGATCTTTATTTGCCGGGTGGTGAATTCGACCAGCTCGCGAAAGCTGCAATCTCCTATCGAGGCGACCAGGCAATTCGGGTTGAAGTGAATTGGCAGTCGCGCCTCCTTAAGACACTCGGTCATTGTGTAGTCGTCGGAAATACTGCCGCGCCAACGCTCACGCACCTTGAGCTGCTCAAAAGTTGCACGGCGAATCGCAGTTGAGCCACCCCAACAAAAGTTTTTCGCAGTGGCCGCTCCGAGTGCCGAAGCAATTGAGGCATTCCAAACCGAACGGAGTCGCGACGCCAGGCCACCTCGCTCGGGTACAAACCAGCGGTAACCAGTTGAAGCGCCTAAAGTCTCATCATGCAAAGGAGCTACCAGTTGTTTGAGCCAGCGTCGGTTGGGCCGGGCATCAGTATCGACAAAAGCCAGCACTTCGGACTGCGGAGCGATCTGGCCCACCGCGAACTGGAGGTTATGGACTTTCTGCCCGGTATCAGTGGCCGGCCCGGCAATGACGATTTTTGCAGATCCTCGTTCAGTCAGTAACTTCTCCACTGCGGCAAGGGCCGGATCCTCACTACTGTCGAAAACCAGTAGCACTTCATAGTTTGGATAGTCCTGTTCCAGCAGCGGCCGGATGTTCTCGACCAGGCCCGTCTCGAGGCCGCGGCTCGGGGCGATTACAGAGACAAAAGGGTGAAAATTTGCGAGCGGCAGACTTGTTTGTTGTCGCACGTAGGCGGCGAAGCGAAATCCACCCCGCAGCGAGAGTA
>DATFRK010000047.1:0-13793 GCA_035263325.1 Pyrinomonadaceae bacterium
GCCATCTTTCTGTCGAACTCTTCGTTGTTCATATTCATCATGATGAGGATCTCCTTTGTGAGAGTTAAGGAAAGTTTATTCAAGAGTCTTCCAATTACCAAGCGCAATTATTAACGCACATTTGCTCATGTTGATCCCCCACTCTTACTAATGCTGGCGGTTGCTCGCACGCAGTCTCACCGCAGTCGCTGCGCGAGCCAGTTTACGATTGTCTCCACCACGTCGTCGCGCATCATCACCGGCGGCGGGAGCTTCGCATAGTTGCCGGGGAACCCGTCGGTGTCCTGCACGAAGAGGTGGTTGACATCGGGCACCACGCGCGCAGTCACGTCCTTGTTTCCACCCTCCTTGAAGGCGGCCTCCTCTAACGCCACCTGCTCGGGCACCGCCTGCTGGTCGCGCGAGCCGGTGAGGATCAGCACCGGAGTCTTCACGCGGCGCATGGTGGAAGCAGGATCGTACGTGAGAAAGAATTTCATCCACGGGTCAGTTACCATCATCGCGTCGATCCGCTTGTCGATATCGGCGATTTGCGAGTCGCGCTGTTCGGGCGTGAGCTTAGCGTTGTGCTCGATATTGTTCTTCATCTGGAAGGAGAGCGCGGTGCGCCCGGGCTGCGCGATGCCGGCGAGGAGCACGATGGCGCGCAAGGTGGGTTCCTTATCGGCCACCATCGGCGCGATCAGAGCCCCCTCGCTATGGCCCATCACGCCAAGGCGGTCGGCCCGGATCTCGGGTCGCGTCCGTAGATACGCGAGGCCGGCGCGGATGTCTTCGGCGAAGTCGGCGCTGGTCGAGCCCTTGAACGTGCCACCGGAGGCCCCGGTGCCCCGGTCGTCCATGCGCAGCACCGCTATTCCGCGGCGCCCCAATGCATCAGCGAGCTGGCGGAAGGGCCGAAACCCTTCGAGCCCGATATTTTCATCGCGGTCCTGCGGTCCAGACCCTGTGATGGTGACGATCGCGCTCACGGGTGTCTTGGCGCTGGCACTCTTGGGCAGTGTCAAAGTGCCGGCAAGCGTGTGGCCTGCCGGTGTCTTCACCACCACCTCTTCTGCGCTGTACGGTGCGTCGGCGGGCGCGGAGTAGTCAGGCTTTGGCTTTGGCTTCGGCGTCGTCGGCGTCGTCGCTGTCTCCGGTGCCGGCTCGCTGCGCTTGAGAGTGAGCGGGAGGTGTTGGTCGCCCTGGGTCAACGTGCCTGTCAACTCGTTGCGCTCTTTGTTCAGGGTGCCTTCGATGACGACGGCGGGCGACTTAATCTCCAGGCGTACGGCATCACCATTGACCGTGATTGTGTCAATCGGGATGGTCGCGCCCTGATCGAGGCTTTCTAATTTACCAGCGTAGACGCCCGCGTCCGATTTCGTCACGGTCACGACCAAACGAAGCTTCTGCCCGCCAGCTTCCACCGTACCCTGCCACGAACCGTCAAATTCTTTCGCCTGTGTTTGAGCAAAGACCTGGTACGAGAGACCAAGCAGAAACAACAGCAACAGAGTATTTTTCATATTTTTTCTTCTTTGATTCATAAAGAACAAGTATGTTGAGCGACCAGTCAACAACAGATTCAACTGACCCGGACCGTGCTTTCGTCTGCCAACGTCAACCAATCCGGAGAAACGCGTAGAACACTAGTGACGCAAGCGGGGTCCTTTCTCATTTCATCCGGCCTGGCAAGAGACTACCACACATCACCCAACACTGATGGAGTGCGAACAAATTCAACTTTGGTTCTATACTTCGGGTTAACCAACACTCACCCGCGTCCGCTGTAAGCGCTTCGACGTCGCGGTACCAAAGATAACTAGATTACCCCAATTTCCTTTAGCAATTCTCTACCAGACGCTCCCCAGGCTGACGAAACTTTCACACCCTGACGCCAAACTCCAACTATGGGTGTCTGATAAACCATCCCTATGCCTGGCACATAAAGATCAAAATCTTCTGAGCTCTTGCATTGATCGACGTCGAATACATCAATAACGCGGTCTGTTGGGAACCTTACAGTCGAGTCTTGCACGCTATCAAGGAGCTTTAGGTCATAAATGGACCAAGTGGCGATTCCTATCAGAACGCGTTCTCCCTGACCAGAGATAGGCATTCCTGGAGACCAATTACGAAGCTTACTTTCAGCCAATCTTTGAGGCAGCTCTTTGCTAGCCAAGGCTTGCTGCTGACTCGGCGGCGCGTCACCATCTAACAGACTCAAGAAGGTCTTCATCTCTCGAATTTTAGGGAAGACGTCGAACCTGGCGCTTGAGTGGCCCGCCCAGGCAACTTAACAAAGAAGCCCGCTGATCGCGAGTCCGCTCCCAGCGCATGTTTCGCCTCGCTTCACAACCATTTGGGCTTTGCGATTACCGCAACACCTGCAGTTATCCCTCCAACCACCATGCAGACAATCACGATATACAGCAAACTCCCGATTGTGGAGTACCAGCTGAATAGAATGAAGTAGGCCACTGCCCAACCGATTATTGCGCCCACACTTGCGGCAACCCATGCGTTTTTGAGGAAGGCTGGTCCTCGCGCAGATATAAGCCGCATAGGAAGACTCGAAACTAGACCTGTTGCAAAGCCTAATGGAATTCCGATCAGCCCTCCAATAAACCCTGAACCTCGCATCGTTCGCACATTGTTCGTATCCATTGCGGTAACGGCAAAGAACGTAGCGAAAGTTCCAATGAACCAACCAACCACAGGACCAAACAAACCACCCACTAACAATCCGACGATGATTTCTTTGTACAAAGGTGGCTTATTTGGCATGGTCTACCAAAAATTCAAGCTTCGACGTTCAATTCGATTACTTCAATGAAAGGAAGCGCCAAACGCTGCTGCTTGAGCGGTTCGCCACGCAATTTAACAAACAAGCCAGCTGATGGCTGGACCGCGCGATTATAGAATGCGCGATAACACTTTCTTCACTTCGCATCGATTCCCGTTGGGCCTGAGGCGTCAGCGAAATAATACGGAAACTGAGATCCATTGAAGATGGCTATTGTGTCCGTGATGGCGTGGATGCCGGAAGGTAGAAAGCCGCTATCCCATTTAGAATTGAGTCCACATCCGCGTCATCAAGATTCATCAACAGGATGATCGTCAAGCGGTCATCTATAAACCGGGCAAACTTTGCCCTAAAACCTGGCATGCCACCGCTGTGATGCACTAGTTTACGACCTCTAAACTCACCGAGCTGCCAACCGAACCCGTAAGGGTAAGACGTGCCATTGTTGAGTTTGACTGGAGACCACATCTGGCGCCGGGAAGAATCGCTGAGAATCTTGGCGGTGTAGAGCATCGCATCCCACCGCGCCATGTCCAGGACTGTCGAGAGGAATGCACCACTCGGCCGCAGCGCCGGCCAATCGTCGGCCTTGCGCAGTTTGTCGTTCTCGGAATAGCCGAGCGAGCGGTTCGGCAGACTCTCCTTCGTGTTCGTCGGAAAGGTTGCGTTCATGCCAGAGGGTTTGAACACCTTCTCGCTCAAGTACTCGCTCCAGGTTCTCCCTGAAACTTTGCGAATGATCTCGGCGAGCGCGAAGTAACCGGTATTGCAGTATTCCCACTTCTCCCCCGGCGCGAATCGCAGCGGCAGAGAATAGGCGGATTTAACGACTTCGGCATCACTCTGAATCTTGAAAGGATCGAAGCCGGGAGCCTCGCGGACGATGCCGGAAGTATGAGTCAAGAGTTGCCGGATGGTAATTGCTTTCCAAGTCGCCGGTGTCTCTTCAAGATAGCTGCTTATTGGATCGTCAAGCCCGAGGCGACCTTCCTGAACAAGCAGCATGATGCCCGTGGCGATAAACTGTTTGCTGACCGAACAGAGTTTGTAGACAGTTTCGGGTTTGGCGGCCACCTTTGCTTCTACGTTCGACAATCCGTAGCCCTCGGCCAGAATGACCTCACCATCTTTTACAATGGCCAGCGACAGCCCTGGGATATGCTGCCTCTTCATCTCGGCCTGGACGTAATCCGCTACCTTGTTCGTCTGCGAGAAGACAGCCGGCGCGAACAACAAAACAACAACCAGAGCAGAAATGTGTTTGCGGAACATAGTTCCTCCTAGGTAAGAACCTGGTCTATTCCCATTCCTCTGTGCGGACATGAAAGGCCCGAAAATCATGATTGGGCCACCAAGTTTTCATCAACGTAAAAACAAACCTCGAACGGGGCTAACTTTATTGCGCGAAAGTTAGTGTGGTGAGCTGCAGAAACAGGGACGCTAGTACTTCTCCGCACCAGCTGGCGGCGACCACTTATCCTCCGGCTGATAATAATGCCAGACCGCGCGCGAGATGGCGCGGATCGCTTTAGTTAGGTCATTCTGCCGCACTGGACGGGTATCCGCGGAGTCCTTGATAAAAACCGTCAGCACGTATGTGCCTGACGACGAGTGGACGATGGCCATGTCTGACTGCGAATGCTCTGACCGGCCACTCTTACTGGCAACTACCACCCAGGGCGGGATCTGACTGGCAATACCCTGATCTTTATACTGATGGTTCAACAGGCGGTGCATTTCGTCACTGGCGGCTGCTGTCCCCGCTTTGCCCTCAACAATCAGCTCCATCAACTGCCGCATCTCGCTCGGAGTTGAGACGCCCATGCCCCACTTCTTGATCGATTCCACGTACTTGTTCGCAGCAGCCTCGTCTCGTTGCAACCGCTGCATCTCTTCGCTCAAAGGGTGGTACACAAGCAGGCGCGTGACCTTGAAGGCGTGTTGGTCCAACCACTTGTTGACTACCTCTGTGCCGCCAATCCACCTTATGACCATGAGAGTCGCCGTGTTGTCACTCACCGCAATCATCTGGTGCAGCGCCTCCGAAAACTCAACTTCGGTACCAAGTTTATAGTTGTTGAAGAAGCCACCCGCGTTAAGATCTTCTTTAACCAATGAGCGCAGATCGTAATAGCCGATCTCGCCGCGCTCCACCTTCTCCATGGCGGCGCACATGATGGCGACCTTGAGTGTGCTGTCTGTAGGAAACGACTCATCACCGGATTTTTCGAGGAGGTCGTTCGTTTTCAGGTGGTGGAGACTATAGCCGAGTTTGCCCGGAGCTCCATCGGCAATCGCGTCCAATTGCTTACGCAGGTCACCCAGCTTCGGTGTTTCCGAGTGAGTGAGCGCGGTGCCAATAAACGACAGAGCGATCAGTAAAACGGAAGCTACGGGGACAAGGCGGATGCGAAACATAGCGACTCCTTAGAGTGAAAGGATCAATAAGCAGCTAATGCCGAATAGGCAATGATACAGGCGAAGAAAACCCATACCCACTTATTACCGATATTAAAGAGATACTTTCTCACGAATAAGGCGGGGTCGCCCGGATTAAAATACAAGACGCCGCCATACACACGCCGCTCATGAATAGACTCCCGGGTCTTTGCCTCCCCGAATTTCTCTTTCAGCTTGCGCCTTACGCTCAGCAGCCGATAACTGTAATAAAGTGCGCCGACAATCGAAAGCACTGCAGCGATAAAGGTGATGGCGAAAGCCGGCTGGGAGAGAAATCTAAATCGTTCAACACTGAGAAAGATTGTGTCGAGTGAAGCCGCGCTCATCTTAAACGCGACCAGGCAGCGAAACCAATCCCACAATCCAACATTGAGTCCAAGGTACTGCTCTTGCAGTCGCGCATAATCATCAACACCCTCAACACGTAAGACACTTCCGGATTGCACGAGGCCATACTTCATCAGCAGACAAACTACTTGCGTTACGACAGCCATCAGCGGCACTCGGAAAACTGAAAGCCAATTTTTTTCACCCCAAACCGCTACGTCGCCATTCAACTTCAGGAATAAAGGAATTTGGTTAGGCAAAAGCGGATAAAAATAGGCGAGCACAAGAAAGGGTAGGACCGTGAAGGCGACAACGAAGATTTCAAATGGAACGTTCGTGTACTCTCTTAAGCGTCGGGATTGTGAAGAAGGCACTGGCACGTTTATTATTTCAGATCTTACGAATAATCTTCTGTAATTCCTCTTTCGGCAAGTATCTGCCATTGGCAATGACGGCGAAAATCTTTCTTGTGTTGTTAATGTCGGCGAGTGGATTCGCGTCCAGCAAAACAAGGTCCGCCAGTTTTCCGGCTTCAATCGTGCCCAATGATTCTTTCAAACCGAGAAATTCTGCAGCGTTGATTGTGGCCGTTTGCAAAGCTTCCACAGGCGAAAGTCCAGCCTGAACCAAGAGCGCGAGTTCGTCGTGTAGCGCGAAGCCCGCAACCGGATAACCGGAAGAGGTGTCAGTTCCTGCCAGCAATTTGACTTTGGCGCGATTCATCTCTCCCACCATTCGCAACCGATATGCATAAAGCCGCTGGACGAGTGTCTTTCTCTCCGCAGACCACGAACGCGCGGGATCCGTGTAAAAGTTGACGCGCCTTTGTCTCTTCGGAAGGTAGCGCAACCGTGGGTCATTGAAAAATGCCGGATTTAAGAGCGACCCCCAGGCTTGATGAATCACGAGTGTCGGGCAATGGTACGTCCCGTTTCGCGCGAATAATGTATAAAGTCGATCCGCTTTTTCCGCGTCGTAAGTGTTCATGCTTTCCGCGACCAGGCGAAACTGTTGTTCTTCGAGTTCCGGCGGCGCAGGCTTGCCGTTGAGCGCCTTCAATTTTGCTTCGTAGCCCAGCCATTCTTTGCGGATGCGCACTTCATCCGAAGAAACAGACACTTGCATTCCTTCCAAATGCTCGATGCTTTTCTGTCCCGCGTCGGACGCTTCACCGTCGTTGACCGCTAACGGAACGTGACCCTCGAACGGTATACCTAATCGTTTGGCTTCGTCGACGATGGCAAAATACTCACTCCGCGACAGTCGAGAATATACCTTCACAAAATCGAAACCCTCACGCTTGATGCGGTCGACGGCTGCTCGCGCTTCGGTTTCGCCTTTCACTCGATAGACAAAAGAAGCAGTGTCTCCACCGACGCCGTCGACTTGTTGACCGATCACGATGCGCGGGGCAATCAGTTTTCCTTCTGCCGCAGCCTTGCGCCAACGATTGATTTGGTCAAGCGAGTTGATGCTTCCCGGATTGCGAATGCCGGTAACGCCGTTAACAATGAATAAAGGCAAGAGAGTCTTCTCGGTATCGTCAGCGCGCTCATAAACCGTGTGCGCGTGCATGTCCCATAAACCGGGAATCAGAAATTTTCCGCTCGCGTCTATGATTTGAGAATTTTGCGGCAGGCTGAGCTCACCGCTTTTTCCCAGGGTGAGGATATGGCCATTGGTAATAACTACCGTTTGGTCGGGCTTCGCTGGCGTGCCTGTCATGTCAATTACAGTGACGTGTGTTAGGACGAGCGACTGACTCAATGGTGTTGTTTGGGCGGAGAGGACCGTTAATAGGAAGAGAGTCAGTATTAAGGCAAGGATATTTCTCAATGCTGTACTTAGCCCGAACTCGGCGAATGACCAATTAGCTGATTGCGTCAGCCGCATGCCGTTGTTAGGCGCGGACCCCCGGCTTGAGGTTTCTCTTCAATCCGCAACCTCAACTTCAACCACATCTCCATCCTGCAATTGATGTTGCTCCCGCAACTTCACTTCGCACGCGACTTCGATGATCTTCTTCGCTTGCGGATCGCGGTCGGCTTTGTCTGTCCGCAAAATGACAGCCGCATGACCTAATACTGTGCAGCTGACGATATTGACCGAGACAGTCCCGTCGTACTCCTCCGCTTCCAAACGGGCCCGCTTCCGTGTCGCGATTCGCTGCGCCACCGAACGTTGACGTTTGAGCATCTGGTCAGCGCAAGTCACCCGCACATAGCGAGTCCGCTCCAGGCGCTGCGGCGCCGCAGGCCACCCACACTCCGTCAGGAGTACAATGTTTATAGCCTCAACGATCAGAACTCACGCGCTCCGTCAGGAGTGCGATCTTGGATTTGCTCGAGTGCAGAACATGGCACTTCTAAAGAAGTGCAGGTTTCGGGACGCAGCAATACTATAAACATGACACCCCTCCCGGGGTGCAAGTCAACCTTAATTGTGAACAAAAAATCTTTCCACGCTTGTAGTGACTTAAAGCATCTATAATCACCTTGTGAAACGCTGGGCGATTCCAATCCTATTGATGCTTCTTGTATCCGACTCACAAGGCGCCGGGCAAGTGAAGCGACCTCGAATTCTGGGCCTGGCCCACGTAGCACTTTTTGTGAGCGACTTGCCTAAGGCTCGCGCGTTTTACGAAGACTTCCTCGGCTACCAGGAATCATACGTATTGAAACGCGATGATGGCTCCGACCGGATCGTCTTCATCAAGATCAACGACCAACAGTTCATTGAACTCTTCGCCGAGAATCCCGGGCGCGACGGCCAACTGAACCACGTATCTGTTCTTACCGACTCAGCTGAACGCATGCGCGACTATCTTGCGTCTCGCGGAATTAAGGTGCCGGCCAAAGTTGCGAAAGGCAAAATCGGCAACCTAAAATTCAACATCTCCGACCCCGACGGTCATACAGTAGAAATCGTTCAGTACGAACCCCACAGTTGGACCACGCGGGCGAAGGGGAAATTCACTGCTGACACTCGCATCTCCACACAGATGGCCCACGCCGGAATACTGATCGCGAAACTTGAGCCGGCAATGAAATTCTACCGCGATATTTTGGGCTTCACAGAGTTTTGGCGCGGCAGTTCAACTGGTGCGGAGCTGAGTTGGGTAAACATGCGAGTGCCGGATGGAAATGACTATCTGGAGTTCATGCTCTACTCCCAGCCGCAGGATCGGCAGCAGCTCGGCGTCAAGCATCACATCTGTTTATTCGTTCCAGATGTCAGCAAGGCAGTTGCGATGCTCGAGTCGCGTCCAGCATTTAAAACCTATGGCAGGCAGATCGTGATAAATGTTGGTAAGAACGGAAAACGCCAGGCTAACCTTTTCGATGCTGACGGCACTCGAATTGAACTGATGGAGCCAACTACTGTCGACGGAAAACCAGTTCCCTCGTCGACTGCGCCTCCACCAGGCGAATGACGCCCTGCCCAATGATGTGTATTCCCGTATTTCTTTAACCCTCATCGACACCAATCTTCCTTGCTCTCAACAAGTCCTTATCGACTCTTACCGCTTGATCGATGTCGAGGTTATCAATTTCGGTCGTCTTATCGTTGAGCCCAACCAACATCATCAAGCTATTCTTTGAAAACTCTCTACGGTTCATACTTTTCGCTTTCGTTTGGTTCGACTTTTCCAGTTGGAACCTCGGGTGGTTCTGAAGTTTGCTGGAAGTCTGAGACCACTTTAGCTCGCTGCAACTAACTTCCGCGTCTGAGTGGGTTTATTTTCTCATTACATAGTTCGAACGATTTACTCGGCGGCCTGCGCCTCCGTTAGCGCTTATTCTACGCCGGGACATCTTGAGAAACACGCGCCCGCAACTCACGTCCAACGATTCTTACGCGCGTCGAGCAGCTTTGATACATCGCCAGGCAATCCAACCAAATAATAGCGCCAGAAGCGGGAAGATGGCGGCTCCAATGTACGCTCCTTTACCCCCGACTCGAATCGCGGTTAACCAACGAGTCACATACAGAAGTCGAAGCGTGTAGAAAACAAAGAATACGCTCAATAGCGCCGGCAGTAAGGAGACAACGTACCAACTGATCCGTTTGATCGTTGCAGTCATCAGATTTGCTTACTCCGCGCGGATTTCAGCATTCATCGGGATAGACTAACGTCGCCGCAGCATTCGCACTAGCCGTAGTCCATTGTTCTCTTTTTCAAGACTGAAACCTGATCCTGGCATCATAGCGCGGAATGCTGGAGATGGAATGGCTTTTTCGGCACTGTCGCGATGGTTAGGCGGGGTCGCTATCGCAGCCGAAAGTCAGCTGGTTTCCGTCAAGATCAAAGATTGCAAAATCTCTCATTCCGTATAACCTGTCCTCGGGCGTGCTCTTGAGTCTTGCGCCTGCGGCCTCAAGGGTATCAAAGTACTCATCCACTTCTTCGCAGATCAGATAGGCTGATCCCGTCCCGGGAACCTGCCGCGCTTCACCTGGATCGGTGAGGTGAATCTCGCATGGGCCAATTCGGAATCCGACGTAGGTTCCGTAACGGAACACTCGCGTGAACTGAAGTATCTCGGTGTAGTACCTCTCGGCAGCTGCAACATCTGCCACATAGAAGATCGGAATTATTGTTCGTGTCTTCATCCGGATCCCGCGAACGTCTGAGCTGACTCCTAACGCTTCACATCAATCTTGATGGGCTTGTCCTTATCCTTGATGCGCACGACTAGGGTCTTGGAAATTCGGTCCGTCGCATTGCGGCCGAAATGAGGAGTGTTTGGTGGCGTGTACAAAGCTTCCCCCGCCTTCACGATGATGTTCGTCCCAACCCCGTCCACCTCGAATGTCTGCTCGCCTTCGATCACATACGTCACTTCATGACCGTCCGGGTGCATATGCAAAGGGAGCCTGGCGCCCGGTTGCCAAGTCGACGCAAATATCAAGAGTTCCTGGCCGGGAAGATTTTTCAGATCCGTACGTAATATCTGCTTCGTTTCGTATGGCTGAACTTGAGCGTGAACCGATTCACCTGACATGCGGCCAACCAAAATTCCCAGGGCGAACACACTGCCCAACACAATGGCCTGCTTCATAAGTTTGCTCCTATGGTTTGAGTCTCCACTCGTTACCACTCCTCCAAGCGCGTGTTAGATTGTGTGTTACCCGTCCCATCTCGCCTTGATAGCACGATTAACAACCTTCTCCGGATCGTGACCCAGTCGCCTTAACTCGTTACTCATTTGCGTTATCTGCCACCACGGACAGGAGGGGTCACCACAAGCGTCATCGGGGTCTCCCTCGTGCTCGTATTCAAGATGGAAGCAAAGCCAGTGCATCCCTTCAAAGACCTGTGCCGTCTCTGGACGTGACAAAGGCTTACCACAACTTACACAATTTAAATTCGTACTCACACCCGTTGCTATTTACGATGACAGATGATCATTCAAATTCCCGGACTATTTCGAAGAAACCTGACTGCCTACTCTCGCGCCATGAACATCCAGCGATGTCCTTCTAGATCCTCAACTCGATATCGTCGCGCTGGCGGTCCATCCTCCGGTTCAGACAAGATAGCGGCTCCTGCAGCTTTAGCCCGAGCATAGTGTTCATCTACGTCCTCAACATAGACGAGAACACCATCAATGATCCATGGCAGAGCGGACCAAGAGGCGGCAATCTTGCAGTTGTCGCGATGTCGCTTGGGGCCTTCATAATCCGGCGACGGACTGGCCAACACGATTAGTCCATCTCCAATTGACATTTCTCCGTGAGAAAGCCTCCCATCGGAAGCTGTGAAGCGAGCTGTCTCCGTGAATCCAAACACTTCGGCCAGCCATTCCAGGGCGGCGATGCCGTCCTCATAGGTCAAAAATGGAATCACGTCTGACAGCTTGTTCTCCATTCGCCAGGATTTAATAACCTTCTATTTGAATACCTCAGAGTCTTCCAAAATGATTAACATTAACCTTCTATCCTGACCCGATACTGAACTCATTCTATAACGAGGAGCGGATAACGTTGCGCTCGAGCACCGCGCGCACCACTTCAACTTTCAGTCTTACATCTCAAGTTGACCAACACTCAATCGCGTCAGCTTCAAACGCTTAGCCGCTGGATAGTTGATCGGCCGTGCCAGGCACTGCTGGTCCACAATCGGGCGGCAGGGCCGCAACTGCCAGCGCGACCGCGCCCGCTGCGTTGCTGCGTCCGAGCGATTCTCCAGAAGAGCTTATTACTTCATACTCATCGCTACCCAGTGGGACCACCTCAGGAGTGTCGTGCGTGAACGGATATCCGGTGCAGCGACTGAAGCAAAAACGGTTCAAGCTGGTAAACGGAAAAAGCTGCCTGAGTTTAGGCTCTGCCGCAGCCGCAGAGACAAAGGCAGTAAGTTCAGGAAATCGCTCGCCAACGGACGCCAGGTACTGTCGCCACCGCATTTCTACTTCTTCGCCGCGTTCATACGTGGCCGCAGTTGGTTTGACCTGGACGAAGTGAAAGGCGCTCGCCAACTCGCCTGTTGACCAACCAAAGGCGATCCATTTGTCGATGGCCCTCGCCAGCTCCATGATTTCCGGCGTTGCTCCGTGCGCGAGGCTGACACCGCGATTCCAAAAATCGCAGGAGAACATCCGCGTCTTGGCACCAAGATAGATTTGCGAAAACCGATGCCCTGACTCAACCCTGGCGTAAACGATAAAGGAGACCGATTTCTGGAGATCCGAAATGGAAAGTGAAGATCCGATCTTGCGCAGTGCCGCTTGAAGAGCGTTGGCAAGGCTGCCCTGCTCGATCAAATCTGGATACAGCTCAGGGATGTCCTTTGCAATTTCCATAGCTCGGAGTGACGGAAGCGGATAACGTCGGCATCAGCGGTGAGCGCCAACTCAACTCACTCACAGGAAGTTGTTAGTCGGCGTAGACTCAGCCCACTCGTCGGACAGCATCCATCATAAGTCCGCCGGTATAAACAACTCCCCACGTCACACGGCCGCCGCGAACCACAAAGTGGACTTCGGTATCCTCGTTAACGGCATAAACGTTCTCAGACTGTCTTAGCAAGACGCCCTCCGCTCGTGACGGCAAGTCGCGAAAGTATAGCTTTCCATCGCGGGCGAAGGTTTCAACTGTGCCCTCGTCAGAGTTGGATGTGCAGAGCAGGGTCGCGAGCTCTTCCTGCGGCACTTGAAGGTCACGGAGAGTGTTCCGCTCCGGCAGTCCTAGTATCGGTCGTGCAATGCTCGCGGCGAGGGTTAAAGCAGGGCCGGCCCCGACCTCAGTGTTCACTAGCACCACGACGGTCAAATGGTCATCGGGGAACGACTCCAGCGCTCCTGCAAATCCGCCGCCGCTCCCAGTGTGGCCGATTACACGATGCCCGCAGAGCGACCCCAGGCGCGTCCCCAGTCCGTAATCGATGACAGTTCCGTCGGCCAGCGTTGTCGGCGCCCGCATCAGTTTGAGAGACGACGCACTCAGCACGCGTCCCGCATCCAGCGCCGCCTGCCACTTCACCACATCGGTCGCCGTGGCACAGATGGCTCCCGCGGCGAAGGGAAGCTTCCAGCTCATGAACGCCGCAGGCGCAAATTTGCCGTGATCCTGTTCGTAGCCGGACGCGAGATGAGGTACCACCATCCGCGCGTCGCACATCAGCGCCGAGTCCATCCCCAGCGGCTTGAACAGGTGCTCGTGCACATAAGCACCATACTCCTGCTTCGTCACCCGCTCCACCACCATGCCAGCAATGTAGAAAGCAGAGTTGTTGTAACGCCAGGCGGCGCCCGGCTCGAAATCGAGTGGCTTATCTTTGACCAGGCCCAACACCTGTTCATGGGTCAACTCGAGCCGCTCGTTAGCTGCCGCTTCGGGCAGCGAGGTGAAGCTATAGATGCCGGAAGTGTGGTTTAGCAATTGTCGCACGGTGACTCTGCGTCCGTGTGTGGCCACTTCGGGCACGTACTTCATCACGTCGTCATCGATATTCAGTCTACCTTCGTCAACGAGACGCAGCAGTACGGCGGCTAAGATGTTCTTGGAGATCGAAGCGATGTGAAAAACTGTCTCCGGAGTAACCGCGACCGAGTGCTCGAGGTTCGCCATGCCGTAGCCGCGCGCAAACACCACTTGCCCGTCACGCGCCACCGCGACCGAAACCCCGGCCACGGGGCGCGCCAACAGCCTCTGGGCGAGCGCGTCCACCCGATCGCCGAGATCCGCGTCGGGCCGCGTCTGAGCCTCTGTAATT
>DATFRK010000048.1:0-2934 GCA_035263325.1 Pyrinomonadaceae bacterium
AAGATGGAGTGCAGGATTTCGTTGGTGCGGGAGAGCTCGGCTGTACGGCGCGTTACTTTTTGCTCCAACTGGTCTCGACTCTCGCGCAATGCCTGCGCCAGTTCCCGTTGCTCGGTAATGTCGGTGTTGGTCCCGAACCAGCGCGCAACTTTGCCTTCTGCGTCGAACATTGGAAGCGCACGCGAAAGAAACCATCTGTATTCGCCAGTTTTGCTCCGTAAAGGGAAGGTGTCCTCCCAAGGCTCACCGGTCGTGAATGCGACCTTGATGCGTTCAACCACTCGAGCGACTTCATCCGGGTGATGGACCTTTTGCCAACCCCATCCTTTCATCTCCTCGAGCGTGGTGCCGGTGTAGTCGTACCAACGGTCGTTGTACCAAAAAATGTAACCTTCACCGTCGGCCATCCAGGCGAGCTGGGATATGGAGTTTGCCAGGGTCCGAAACTGCCGCTCTCGAGCCGCCGCCTCCGCATGCGTAGCGCGATGAAGCAAATCTAATTGCCCGGCGACTGATGCGATCACGTTTAGCAAGCGCTCATTTTGCGCACGCGATTCGCGCATAAAAAATTCGAGGATAGCAATGACCTTGTTGCCTGAGCGAATCGGAATTCCGACGCCCGTCTTCAAACCTGCGACCTTGGCGGCAGCCGATCGCGGAAAATTGGGGTCGTCGATGACGTTCTCAACCCAGGCCGGCTGCTTTGACTCCCAAACGCGTCCGGGAAGACCAACACCGAGTTCAAAGTGAGATGCGTCAGAAGCGGCCCTGAAAGGTTTCAGCTCACCGTCACCGCAGTACCACACCGAAGTTAAATCAAGAGCAGTTCCTGTTGGATTTGGCACCCATGCATGTCCCAGCACCCAGCCCGTCTTTTCGCAAACGTCGCGAAGCACCACTTCCAACGCGGACGACAGGTCCTCTGCTGTCGTCAATTCACTTGTGATGGTTTGGAGCAAGCTCAGCTGCTCTTCGCTTTCCTGGCGCTTCTTTTGAGACCGATCAGTTTCGTTACGATCGCTGCGCATAGTCGTAGGCAATGTTGGATTCCGGATCGATGGAACCTTTAGTTTCTCTTAACGCCCTTAGGGAGACTATTGGACTTTAGGCCTATTGATTAGAAGTCAAAGGCGGTTTGGGAATTCAGTCGCTGCGACTGCCATTCGAAATGGCCGAGAGACTTCCGTCATCATCAGATAGCCTACGCGCCGGTGATCGCGAACTGCCAAAGATAATCACCTGGTTGCGGGTTGCGAAGGCGACTTCACGCATCGAAAACCGAGATGATTTGTGCCGGTGTTCACTTCACCTTTGCCCCGGGTGCCGACGATGTAGCGTGAGCAATATTGCTCATTGCAAAGAAACGAGCCGCCGCGATGGACCCGCTTCTTCTCGTTAGGCTCAGCCGGATCGAATGGTGAGTCAGGGCCCTTCGGGTTGCGCGCGACAGTGTCTTTGTCCGCAAGCGTCTGGTAGTAATCGGGGCGATACCAATCGCTGCACCATTCCCACACATTGCCGGACATGTCGTAAAGGCCGTACTTATTAGGCGGAAACGATTTCACTGGGGCAATGCCGGCATAACCGTCTTCGCCTGCATCTTTCACCGGAAATGTTCCCTGCCATGTATTGGCCATCCATTTGCCGTCGGGACGAAATTCGTCGCCCCACACGTATGTTTTTCCTGACAAGCCGCCGCGCGCCGCAAATTCAAATTCCGCTTCGGTCGGCAAACGTTTACCCGCCCATTTCGCGTAAGCTTCCGCGTCGGGATACGCGATGTGCAGCACTGGATAATTTTCCTTGCCTTTAATGTCGCTTTGCGGGCCTAGCGGATGACGCCAGTTCGCGCCCTTCACGTAGCTCCACCATTGATAATGATTGTTGAGCGGAACTTCGTGATCAGTCGGCGCAAAGACGACTGCCCCCGCCACGAGATTCTCCTCCGGCGCAGTTGGAAACTCCTCTTTAGTTGGTGCGCGTTCAGCTATCGTCAAATACTTCGTCGCGCTGACGAACTTCTCAAACTGCGCGTTGGTGACCGGCGTCGCGTCCATCCAAAAAGCATCTAGGTACACGCGGTGCACCGGCTGCGAGTCGTTCGAGGCCATCGGCATTGCATGACTTCCTTCACCACCGACCGCCGCGCCCATGGAAAATTCGCCTCCCGGAATCCAGACCATCCCTTCCGGCGCAGAACGAGGTGCAGGAGCTTTGTTGGGAATCGTTGGCGCAAAGGCGGCACTGGCGTTTGCATTATGATTCTCTTCTGCACCCGATCTAGATGACGTGGCAATGAAGATCGTGGCAGCGACTAAGATGGCTCTGATTCCGCGCCTCATGATTTGTTGTTCGCGTAACGTATCAGTTATTTCTCCTGATTGAACTCGAGTTCCTCACCCGGAAATGCGGGCGGCAGGTGACTCCATCGGACGATCTGTTCGAAACCTTCCTGCAAGAAAAGAGGCTTCACTCCGGCTGCGGCCAGCTCTTGCGCGCGCTTCTGCAGCGTGGCCACGATCTCAGGATGCTCAGCTGCGACATTGTTCTTCTCGGACGGATCCTGCGTGATATTGTAGAGTTCCGTCGCTGACGGCAGCGTGGTACGCCATACCAGTTTCCAGTCTCCCTGGCGGACGGCAGCGCGGAAGGGTTCAATGTTGTAGACGACCTCGGTGCGCGCAGACGCTTTGCCTTCACCGATCGTGCCCCAAACATCCAAGCCATCAAGGGGCTTGCATTTGGCGGTCGAGGCACCGGCCAGCCCAGCCAGTGTTGGATACATATCAACCACATGAATCATCTCTTTCACAGTGGCGCCTGCCGGGATGTGGCCTGGCCAGTTGGCGAGCGCTACCACGCGCGTGCCACCTTCGTAGACATCTCCTTTACCTTCTCGATACGGGCCGTTGTCGCACGGGATTTTGAGTTTGG
>DATFRK010000049.1:0-4877 GCA_035263325.1 Pyrinomonadaceae bacterium
GTGATCACGCTGGCGCTGGGCATTGGCGCCAACACCGCGATCTTCAGTGTGGTCAACGGAGTGCTGCTGCGACCGTTGCCGTTCAAAGAACCCGACCGATTGGTAACGGTGTATGAACGACGGGCCAACTCCGGTGCAGCCAACCTGCCAATTTCCGGCCACGAATACGTTGCCTGGAAAGATCAGAGTCACTCTTTTGCAGGCCTCACGCTAATTCAAACAGACGGATTCAATCTTACCGGCAAGGGTGATCCGGTAACGGTCAATGCGGCAAGGGTTTCGATCGAATTTTTTCCCGTCATCGGTGTCCCTCCAATGCTTGGTCGTGGCTTCGTAGCGGGCGAGGACCAGGCAGGCGGAGCCAAGGTAGTGGTGTTGGGCCAGAAATTATGGATGCAGCGCTTCGGCTCAGACCCGAACGTTCTCAACCAGACAATTACCCTGAACGATCAGAACTACACTGTTATCGGCGTCATGCCGACGCTGGAACTGATGCCCGATGTGCTAGTGCCCATTGATTTGCCGAACGAAGCGCGGAAAGTTGGGAAGCACAGTCATCAAGTACTAGGCAGACTCAAGCCCGGGGTCACGATGGCCGAGGTGCAAACGGATCTCGCGCACGTTTCTCATCAGCTCGAGCAGGACATGGCTGACGCAAATGAGGGACATGGCGTACAGGTACTTGGCTTACACGAAGATCTCACGGGGGACAAACACCTGGCCTTGTTCACGTTGTTCGGCGCCGTGGGGTTTGTGCTGCTGATCGCCTGCGCGAACGTCGCCAATTTGTTGCTTGGTCGCGCCGCGTCGCGGCAGAAGGAGATGTGCATTCGGGCTGCGCTTGGCGCCAGCCGTTGGAGATTGATTCGTCAGACGTTGACTGAAAGCCTGGTATTGGCCGTTGTGGGTGGAGCCCTGGGATTACTGTCTGCTATCTGGCTTATTGATCTTTTCAGAGGAATCACTGCGATCAATATGCCGCGGCTGAACCAAATCAGCCTTGATGGTCGGGTGCTGGCCGCCACCTTTGGTTTCTCAGTGTTGACGGGCTTGCTGACTGGAATTGCCCCGGCCTGGCGCAACTCCGGTCCCCGCCTGGCGCAGTGGATAAATGAAGGAGCCCGCAGTTCAGCAAGTACCGGCCGTCGTCGCATTAGTAGTGCCCTGGCAGTTCTCGAGGTAGCACTGGCCATGGTCCTGCTGGTTGGTGGCGGCTTGATGCTCAAGAGTTTTGTTCGGCTGGTGCAAGTCGATCCTGGCTTCAATCCACATCAGGTCCTACGCCTTGATCTCGTGTTGCCTGGTCCCCGCTATCGTGAACCACAACAGCAGAAGGCTTTCTACCAACAATTGATCGCCGGACTCAGCACCTTGCCAGGGGTTGAAGCGGTGGGCGCCACGACCCAGACACCACTTAGTCCCGGAGACAACTGGTGTGCTTTTGCAATTGAAGGACGCCCAGATCCGCCAAAGGGAGCGCAACAGGAGGCTGCCACGCGTGCAGTTAGCAACGACTATTTCCGAACTCTGCAGATTCCCCTGCGTGAGGGCAGGTTTTTCAGCGAGGCTGACGCGCGTATCGCCTTACCCCTCATTCGTTGGTACGACCAGCAGCCTTATCCGGAGCACTTCAATGAACCACAGGCAGCGCCCGCGGTGATGATTAATGAAACGATGGCCCGGATTTACTGGCCCAACCAGGATCCGCTGGGCCAGCGCTTACGCGTTATTGCCAGTCCCTGGATGACCGTCATCGGGGTCGTTGGCGATGTTCACCACACCGGACTGAATACGAGGCCCAATCCTGAAATATATCTTTCTCACTTGCAGGAACCGAGTTCGACTCTCGCAGTGATGGTACGAACTGCAGGAGATCCTAAGCAGTTGGCCGGTGCTGCGCGCGAACAGGTCAAGGCGCTTGATAAAGATCTGCCGGTGGTTGTCACGACGATGGATCAGATTTTTGCTGACTCGGTAGCCGGTCAACGCTTCAATACGTTGCTGCTCGGCATTTTCGCGGGGTTGGCGCTGCTGCTGGCGATGATTGGCGTCTTTGGTGTGATCAACTATTCGATTTCCCAACGCACCCATGAAATCGGGATTCGCATTGCGTTAGGGGCGCAGCGCCGCGACGTGTTCCAGTTAGTGATTGGGCAAGGTCTCGTCCTGGCGTTGCTGGGAGTGGCGATTGGTTCCGCGGGTGCATTTGCGCTAACTCGTTTAATTGCCGGTCTGTTGTATGGCGTGAGTCCAACGGATACGGCGACTTTTGTGGCTGTCTCGGTACTAGTGACGATGGTGGCTTTGCTCGCCTGCTACTTACCGGCGCGCCGGGCGACAAAAGTGGATCCGTTGGTAGCGCTGAGGTACGAGTGAAAGATTCTTGATGAGGTAACAGGTCGTATAGGTCATATAGGTCCTATTCGATCGGAAACAAAAAAATCGAAAATCACATGGACACGCTATTCAAAGACATTCGCTTTGCCGCTCGCAGTCTTCTGAAGCATCCGGGATTCACTGCCACCGCGATGCTGACACTCGCCCTCGGCATCGCGGCGAATACAGCCATCTTCAGCGTTGTCAATGGAGTGTTGCTCAGACCTTTGCCTTTTCCCGAACCCGAACGGCTGATGGTAGTGACCGAACTCAATCCGCAACAGAGCGCCGAACCATTTGAACTTTCGTATCTGAACTGGCTTGACCTGAAACAGCAAAATAAATCCTTCGAAGGCATCGCCGGTGTCACGTTTTCTGCTTATGTCATGGATCTGAACGGTGAAGCCGCACGTGTGTCCGCGATGGGCACGTCCGCAAATCTCTTTCAGTTGTTGCGGGCAAAAGCGGCGTTGGGCCGAACCTTCTTGCCCGATGATGAAAAACCCGGCGCCAATCGCGTCGCAATTGTCAGTGATCGATTCTGGCAACGTTACTTCCCCGGGCAGGCTTTCTCTGGCCAGGGCATTAAGCTCGATGATCAACCTTATGCCATCGTTGGCGTCATGCCGGCCGGTTTCGATTTTCCTGACGAGAAGATGGAAATGTGGGTGCCGTTTGGTCCCGATGCCGGTCAAAAAATGTTTCAGAACCGGAGTGTGCACTTCATCTTTGGTCTGGGCCGTATGAAACCCGGTGTAACTCAGACACAGGCTACGACTGAACTCGCAACTATCTTCAGTGGAATCCAACAACAGCATAAAGGCGAGGACAGCGGCCACACAGTAACGCTGACGCCGTTGCACGAACGAATTACAGGAGTTCTCAAATCGCCTTTGTACGTATTGCTGGGAGCAGTCGGCTTTGTGCTGTTAATCGCCTGCGCCAATGTCGCTGGTTTGCAACTGTCTCGCATGGCAGCGCGCAGACGAGAGATGGCGATTCGCGTGGCACTGGGAGCAAGTCGCTGGCGCGTCATACAGCAGTCGTTGGCGGAAAGTCTGTTGCTCTCAGCAGTAGGTGGAGCGCTCGGATTTCTCCTGGCGATCTGGATCGTCTCGTGGCTGCTGCTTCACCTACCGGAGGGATTTCCGCGTGTTCCTGAGATCGGGATGAATCCGACGGTGCTGCTCTTCACCATCGTAGTGTCGGTGTTGACCGGCATCGTGTTCGGTTTGGTTCCCGCGCTCCAGGCAGCTAAGCCCGATGTGAATGAAGTTCTCAAAGCAGGAGGAAAGGGGAACATCACATCGGGCCAGCGCCTGCGTCGGGCGCTGGTGATCGCGGAAGTTGCGCTTTCGTTGATGTTATTTATTGGCGCCGGTCTCCTCATCAAGAGTTTCTGGCACCTGACCAGCGTCAATCCCGGGTTTGAGCCGAACAAATTACTCACGCTGCACGTTTCTCTGCCAGAGCGCAAATATAACGACGCCCAGGTCATCGACTTTTACAAGCAGATCAGTGGGCGGCTGGCCGCCCTGCCTGGCGTGAAATCTGTGAGCGCCGTGAATCGCTTGCCGATTAGCGGCGGTGAGCCACATGGAGAACTATCGATTGATGGACATAACTTTGGACCGGGCGAAGCGCCGGGAGTGAGTTTCCGCCGCATCCTGCCCAACTATTTTCGAGCGATGGGTATTCCATTGCTACAGGGAAGGGAATTTGACGAGCGGGATCAAGGCGGCAAACCTGATGTCGTAATCGTCAACCAGAAGTTGGCCCAACGCTATTGGCCCAATAACGGCGCCGTGGGCCAGCGCATCAAGATTGGGCCACCGGAGAACCAGCCATGGCTGACCATCGTGGGCGTTGTCGGCAACGTCAGCCACAACGGACTTGACTCAGAACCAGACCTCGCGACCTACGAACCTCATGGCAAACGTCCTTGGAGTGAAATGGACTTGTTGGTGCGGACTAAGGTTGAGCCGACGACGTTGGCGGGTCCCGTCCAGGCGGAACTCAAGCAAGCTGAAAGCGAGATCCTGATTGAGCAAGTAGCGACGATGTCCGGTCGGCTTCACAATTCTGTCGCCCCGCAACGACTCAACCTGGTGTTGCTATCGAGTTTCGCTTTAATCGCCCTGGTGCTGGCCGCTG
Organism: Pyrinomonadaceae bacterium; assembly: GCA_035263325.1. Taxonomy (GTDB): domain Bacteria; phylum Acidobacteriota; class Blastocatellia; order Pyrinomonadales; family Pyrinomonadaceae; genus PSRF01. Next base: position 4,531 of record DATFRK010000049.1, read on the forward strand.
TTGGTATTTACGGTGTGATGTCGCAAGCGGTTACCCAACGAACGCAGGAAATTGGCTTGCGCATGGCTCTCGGCGCACAGGTGAAAGATGTGCTGGCGCTAGTGTTACGCAATGGTATGGCCCTGGCGCTGATCGGGGTGGCGCTTGGCCTGCTGGGTGCGTTTTGGCTGACGCGACTGATGACGAAATTACTTTTTGGCGTTACGCCAACCGATGTAGCAACGTTCGCGATCGTCGCCGGCATTCTGCTGCTGGTAGCGCTCGTGGCGTGTTATCTGCCAGCGAGAAGAGCGGCCAAAGTTGATCCGCTCGAGGCGCTGAGATACGAGTGAAGGAATTTTTGATTT
>DATFRK010000050.1:0-3829 GCA_035263325.1 Pyrinomonadaceae bacterium
GGCCGGAAAATTGGCCCAATTAGTTGAGGCCACGAATTAGTCAACAACTGAGATCATGGACCGCCTGGTCGAAATAATCGCAAACAAGCGTCACGGGTTGGAGTCGACCAAAGCATTGGTTGGTTTGGACCAGGTTCGCCAGGAAGCACAATCGCGTCGTCGCAACGCGCCAGCGCAGGCCTTGCGTCACGCGCTCAGCAACGACGGTCCCAACATTATTGCGGAATTCAAGCGCCGCTCGCCGTCCAAGGGCGTTATTCGAGCCAATGCGCAGCCAATTGAAGTAGCGGAGAGTTATGAGAGAGGCGGCGCCGCGGCGATTTCGGTGTTGACTGAAGAAGATTTCTTCGCCGGCTCACTGGCGGATCTGCGTGCAGTCAAAGCAGCGGTGTCAGTCCCGGTACTGAGAAAAGACTTCATCGTTGACGAATACCAGATCTACGAGGCCGCCGCCGCTGGGGCTGATGCAGTGCTGCTGATTGTGGCTGCGCTGGAAGACGATCAATTGATTAGTTTGCGTGAACTGGCAGAAACATTGGGCATGGACGTCTTGGTTGAGGTGCACGACACTGTCGAGCTGAAGTTGGCGGTCAACACTGGCGCCGGCTTGATAGGAGTGAACAATCGCAATCTAAGAACTTTTCAGGTCTCGCTGGAAACATCAATTGAGTTGGCGGCCGCGGCGCCAAAGGATGCAGTGCTCATTAGCGAGAGCGGGTTAAGCAGCGCAACAGATCTACAGCGCCTGCGTTCAGTTGGTTATCGCGGCTTCCTAATTGGCGAGTCGCTCATGCGCGCTGAAAACCCAGAAGAGTTGCTCAGGTCTTTGCTTAAGTAAAACCGGCGCGGCCGCAAATTACAAAGGACCAAGTACAAAGTACGTTTAGTCATGACCTTCATCAAAATCTGTGGCATCACCAATCTCGCAGACGCGCTCGTCGCCGTGGATGCCGGAGCTGATGCCCTGGGTTTTAATTTTTATCGGCCCAGTCCGAGATACATTGAGCCTAACGCAGCGCGGGAAATCATAGACCAGCTGCCGCGCGAGGTCATGAAAGTCGGAGTTTTTGTTAACGAACCAACGCCGGAGTCAGTAATGGAGATCGTGCGCCGCACTGGAATCGGGGCGGTGCAGCTACACGGCGACGAGTCGCCGGATTATTGTCGAGCGCTGGCTGCTTCCTACGTGATCAAGGTGTTGGCTGCGGGTGATGATTTCGAATTGAACAGCGTCCTGGCTTATGAGGTGGACGCGATAATGCTCGACGCCCGACATGAGCAGCTTCGCGGCGGCACGGGACAAGTAATTGATTGGTCATTGGCAAAAAAGGTTACAGAACTTTCAACCAGGCTGTTCCTGGCGGGAGGTTTGTCGCCCGAAAATGTTGCCGAAGCGATCTCCGCGGTGAAACCGTATGCCGTGGACGCATGTAGCGCACTTGAGGTAGTACCCGGTAAAAAGAATCACGCGCAAGTGCGCGAATTTATCTATGCGGTGCGCCATGTTTAACCTTGACGCAAACGGACAGCTGAGTATCCTAGGTGGAGCCCCATCAAAAAAATCCTCCACCAAAGAATCCCGGCGCTCTGATATGACCGCTCGCGCAGAGAAGAAAAGTAGCGACCCAACCAAAGATCGCTCTCGTGGTCGTGTGTTGCTGGTCGCCGATGAAGAACAAGGTCTATTGGCCGATGCGCTACATTTGCGCAGAATCGATGTCGTTGGTGTCTCGACAGCCACCGCGGCGCTGGTCTCTCTGCAGCGGTCGAGACCACATGTCGTAATTGCCAATCCGCAGGCCCAGGGATTACGCGACAACGAGTTGGCACGAATGTTGGCCCAGAGTGGAGAAGGTGTGCCTCTCATCCTGGCCGGCTCGGCAGCTGCTACCTTGGAACAGCGCAAGTCGGCGCTCGCTGCCGGGGCGTTTGATTACTTTGAATTGCCGCGGGAGTTTGACCTGCTTGTTTTTCGCACGGAGCAGCTCGTCGCCTTGCGCCAGAAGATCGATCGTCTTAGATCTGATGCTGACCTTGATGCGCTCACGGGCCTGGCCAATCGCCGGCGTTTTCGTTCCGCCTTGAAAGGTGAGCTGGAAAGGTGGCGGCGCCACGGCACACCGTGCGCACTGCTGTACATCGATATCGATCACCTGAAACAGATCAACGACAATTATGGTCATCTCGTTGGCGACATGGTGATCCGACAGATCGCGCAAATTCTGAGCGAGGCTTCGCGCGACAACGATACGGCGGCCAGGCTGGGAGGCGAAGAATTTGCGCTACTATTAGCCGGTATCGACGTCGATAGAGCTGCAGCTGCAGCGGAAAGACTACGCGAAGCAATTGGCCGCCGGCGCATGGAAGGCGTTGGTCGTGTGACCGTCAGCATAGGCCTGGCTGGTTGTCCGGCCAGTGCCAACTCTGAACGCAGTCTCTATGCTGCCAGTGACGAGGCGTTATACGTGGCAAAAAATGGTGGACGAGATCGCGTAGCGATCGCGCCCCGTCTCCAGGAAAACCTTCCCGGAGTAGAGAGTGCTGACTCATAAAAGAACGTTCCTGTCGGGTGTTGTTTCGTGTGTTTTCGTAGATCGTGAGTTCTCGCTACCCGACGATCCACGCTTTAGAAACACCACACCGGCAAAAAACAAAGAACTAAGCACAAAGAACAAAGATCCAAGTACTAATCATCTACCCTATGACTTTGCATTTCACCCAACCTGACTCCCTCGGTCACTGGGGCGCGTACGGCGGTCGCTTCGTCCCGGAAACTTTGATGGCTCCGCTCGAGGACCTGACCGAGGCATACGTAGCTGCGCGCGACGACGCAAACTTTCAGTCGGAACTAGCGACTCTGCTGACCGAGTACGCTGGACGACCCACTCCACTTTCTTACGCGGATCGACTTACGGAACATGCAGGCGGCGCGAAGATCTATCTGAAGCGCGAAGACCTTTTACATACTGGGGCCCACAAGATAAACAACACGCTCGGTCAGGTATTGCTTGCTCGACGCATGGGTAAGCAGCGAATAATTGCCGAGACCGGAGCTGGTCAGCATGGGGTGGCGTCGGCGACAGTTTGCGCCTTGTTTGGTCTCAATTGCGTGGTCTACATGGGCTCAGAAGACATGCGGCGGCAGGCCTTGAACGTCTTTCGCATGGAACTCCTGGGTGCTGAAGTGCGGCCGGTCGAGGCCGGTTCCCGGACGCTGAAGGACGCTATCAACGAGGCGTTGCGCGACTGGGTGACGAATGTGGCCGAGACCTATTACCTGCTGGGCAGTGCCCTTGGTCCACACCCCTACCCTTTAATGGTGCGCGACTTTCAAAGTGTCATCGGGCGTGAGACTCGTGGTCAGGTAATCGCCAGGGAGAATCGACTGCCGGATGTGCTGGTGGCGTGCGTTGGTGGTGGTTCGAATTCGATCGGCATGTTTCATCCCTTTCTCGCCGATACTTCGGTAAAAATGGTTGGCGTCGAAGCGGGAGGATTTGGTAACGCCCTGGGCCAGCATGCCGCCAGGTTTAATGCCAGTGGTGGCGGCAGACCTGGAGTCTTGCAAGGGACTAAAAGTTATGTGCTGCAGGACGAGCATGGCCAGATCGCCACTACTCATTCCATTTCCGCCGGCCTGGACTACCCCTCGATTGGTCCTGAACATGCTTTCCTGCACGACAGCGGGCGAGTTGATTACACTTCGGTAACCGATACTGAAGCGCTTGACGCTTTTCGCACCTTGTCACGACTCGAAGGAATAATACCGGCCCTGGAATCCGCGCACGCGGTGGCCCAGGCCATCAAAGTTGCCAGCCAGTTGCCGCGC
>DATFRK010000051.1:0-8084 GCA_035263325.1 Pyrinomonadaceae bacterium
AAGAAGCACAAAACAGTTGAGGAAAACTTTTCTTGTGCTTCTTGTGCCTTTTTGTGGCTAACGTCCGAGCCAGCCGCCGTCGACGACTAACACATGCCCGTTGACGTAATCACTCGCCGCTGAAGACAAAAACAACGCTGCACCGGCGACGTCTTCAGGCTCGCCCCAACGAGCGGCGGGAATGCGTTCGAGGATCTGGCGATTACGAACTTCATCAGCTTGCAACGCCGCCGTATTAGTCGTGCGCATGTATCCGGGCGCGATCGCGTTCACGTTGATCCCGTGTTTGGCCCACTCGTTCGCCAGCGCCTTCGTCAGTTGCGCCACGCCGCCTTTCGACGCTGCATACGCCGGCACGGTGATGCCGCCTTGAAACGACAGCAGCGAAGCAATGTTCACAATCTTGCCGCCTTGCCCCGCCTCGATCATGTGCTTACCCGCAAGTTGACATAAGCGAAAGACGCTCGACAGGTTTACTTCGATGACCGTGGTCCAATCTGCCTCGGAGTAGTCGACCGCGGGAGCGCGGCGAATGGTGCCGGCATTGTTGACAAGGATGTCGATGCGACCGAAGTGATTCAATGTTTGCTCAACCAGGTTCTTAGCCGTTTCGGGTTGGCTTAGGTCGCCAGTTACTGGTTGCGCCACCCCGCCTGCACTCTGGATAGTGGCGACCGTCTCTTCAGGCGAACGCGTGTTGCCATGACAAGCTACCTGGGCACCAGCCTCGGCTAGGGCAACAGCGATGGCTGCGCCCAGACCCGTAGCTGCGCCAGTAACGAGCGCGACCTTATGGTCCAATCTGAATCTATCAAGGTTCAAATCCACTCTCTTTCTCGACCAGGCTCTGCTCCATGCAACGCAGTCAGTACCATCGCGCGGTAGCGGATGGGTCGCCTCTCTACTGGTAAGCCGACTCGGATGAAAGAGCCGACCCATCCGCTACCGCGCGATGGTACTGACTGTGTGCTCCAACTTAACTTTTCAAAAAATCCTCGCGGAGCGGCGAAAAGATATCAATCAACACTACTTCTTCGTCCATCATTGTCGCGCCGTGCCAGCAATGCGAAGGAAAGTGCAGCACGTCACCGGGGGAGCAAATTCTCTCTTTTCCTTCAATGAAGAAACGCACCCTGCCACGCTCAACTATGGTCATCTGCTCATGCGGATGTTCGTGTTCCGGGGTCACAAGGAATGGCCGGAAGCGAAAGCGACAAATCATCATGCGATTGCCAACCACCATTTGCCGGGCAATACCTTCGCCGGGATATTCCACGGGAATGGTGGACCAGTTCAGCTGTTGGGCGTTGCCGATTCCTTTTTCAGAGTCCGGCACTGGCTCAGTTGAATTGGTGGACATGGGGTTTGGTCCTCTACTTCTTATCGCTTACGGCTTCAAGTCCGGAACCACCGGCCGCATATTCCGGTTGCACATTAACGACACCGTATAAGCGATCTTCACCTTCCTTGATCGCTGCCATCATCCACAGGAAATTGATCTGGCCTCCCGGGGCCGCAACATTCGGGTGATATCCCTGCGGCATCAGTACACAATCGCCTTCGCGGACCACTTGGACCAACTCCGGTTGATTCGGATCGGTGTAAACAAACTGCACCCCGAATGACGGCGCCGGCATATCAATGAAGAGATAAGCCTCTTCCAGCAACTTCGAGTGTTCATGCGGCGGCCACGACGTCCAATTGCCAGGCGTCGAGAAGGTAACGCCGGCCATGATTCTGCCCGCCTCGACGTTGGCCCCGATCAGCACATTCAAATCGCGCTCTGCCGGCGGCTTGCCGGCGATGAGGTGAAGCTTGGGATTCTGACGCACCTCTTTGTACGACACGAATTTAGTGGGATAGTGTTGGGCCACCGGCGCCGAAACTTCCGCCAGATCACAACCCTGGTCACCATCAGCCTGCACTTCAATTTCCGCATCGCGCGAGACATAGACCGCGTCATACTGGTCGAGATGGAACGTCTCGCCGGAAGCAGTAACCGTCGCTTTGCCTTTCAGACAGATCAGACCAATCTCATGATCCTGGCTGTTGAATTTGATAGGCGCATCCTGCCCTGCAAGCGTGATCCTTCCGTAGTGCAAATATCTGGCAGCCGTAGCGCCAGGCGCCACTGATGTACGACGTCCCTTACCTTGATGTGTTTTCGGTACAAAACATGTTTCGGGTGTGATTGGGTTTTGTCTAAGTTCCTCGCTCATGAAAATCTCCCTTAAACTTTAAATTAGTGCAGCTGGTGCTGACTCGACTGAGGCGTCAATGTCAACCGGTACTTAAGCGGCTTGCCGGCGTCAACCACCAGGTTTCGCGCCTCAAACTGCAAGTGCAACGGAATCGCGCCTCGCACTCCTCGTCCCAATGGTCCATCTCCCGTAGCCATGATCGAAGTGCTGACCGGAAATGAAGTATCGGACAATACCACCGTCAGAATTCCGTCGTTCGAACTAAAACGATCGCTCCGCACGCCTGATTTCGTCTCGGTATCAACCTTAGCATAACTAGTAGGCACTGCGAGTTGCCAGCGCCGAATGTTTACCGCCCGGCTGGCCGAGACTGTCTCTTCGCGGGTTAGAGTTCCATTCGCAATTCGCCAAACAACTTCGCTGGTTAACCCCACATTCAGCCACGCGCCAGGTTTGTCGCCTACCACCACCCAGCGACTCCAGCGTGCTCGCAGGGACTGGCCATCGGGCGAAGGTTCTATTGAATCTGCTCCATCGGCAGCAACCGCAACCCTTCCATCCGCCAGTTCCAGGTAAGGAGTCAATGACGGGTACGACTGTTCCACTGGTGCGGCAAATCCTGTCAGACCGAAGGGTGCAGGCAAGTAGTCAGATATACCCGCTTTCGGACCAGTGGTAAGCGGCAACGCAAAACGCAAGGGCCCTTGTCGCACTAACCAAACGCCCGCGGCGCGTTCCGGCGCCCGGCGAAAAAATTCGAAACGCGCCACCTCCGTCAATCCGGGCACGGCGGGAAAAGAAGTGATGTGCTCCTTCTCCAACGCGTTCATAATCGCCGGATGCGAATTCGCTAGCTTACCAAAGAAGCCGGTAGTCTGCTGCCACTCCCGCTCGCGAGTGATGTAGGAATAGTTCCCACGCCCAAAAGCAAACAGGGACAGCAGGTGCGCATCGCTACGATAATCGTGGACCAGGTAATTCCATGATTGATAGTAGAGAGCGGCCAAATCCGCAAGCGGCGCTGGCCTGAACTCCGGGTGGGAGGCCAGAAAGCCGACAATCTCAGGCGTATCGAGGTAACTGACGACACCCTGGCTGCGTCCCCAGTTATAGCCGTAGCCATCTGTGGAAACAACATCCCACCACAAACGCATTTGGGTAGACAGTGAAGGTCGCAGTCTATCGAGAATATCCTGGCGACCGGCCATTTCAGCTGCTTCCCAAACGTAACGAGCGTACTCATTTGAGTAACGATCATAACGGCCAGTCGGCGGTGCATCGTCAGCGAAGAGCTTACCGCTGGTAAATTGAATCGCGGCTCGATCGAGCAGTTTATCGAGAAACACTCGATCGCTGGAAATACCAAGATCGTAATCAATACTGGCGATGCGGGCGGCGACGCCGAGGTAGTTCTCCGGCAGATCGATCACCCGGTTGGTGTTTGGATCGTAGAAACGTTCAGGATTGAGTAGTGAACGCCAGGCCTTTTGCTCCTCGGGCGATAGTCCTTGCCAGAGCGGATTGGTTTTGAGGTCGCGACCGAAGTGCCGCAACGCTAACGCAGCGAAGAGTTGCGAGAAGGCCTTGCTACCAGCGCGGGCTTCAATTAAGCCGATCTGGCCCACCCACTTTGCCAAGTCACGACCGCCCAGTTCATGCTGACCTGACTCTTCAGCGTAAGCAGCCAGCGAGCGCATGAACGTTCCCCACGAAAACTCGCCCGTGGTAGGAACGCCTAGCAAGCGATCGGGAGGTAAATCTAATGACTTTATGGCGCCGAGATGAACGGCCAACTCTTTACTGAGAAAATCGTCAACCCCGGAACGTAAGTCAGCGGTTTTTATCGTGGGCCCTACTGCCTCACGAGAAACCAACGCTTGCGCTCCGAGGTTGCGAGTTGCCGATAAGCCTACAACCAGCCCAAGGGCGAGAAATACTGCAGCTGCTACCCCTTGCTTGTTCTTAAGATTGGAACCCATCTGCAAAGAACAAATATCCTCGACGCTCGAAGTCTCTGCTCTAGAAATTCAACTTGAGACCAAACTGAATGTTGCGCGCCGGGCCAGTAGTCGTGATTGTGCCGAAGCCCGCCGTCGTAACAACTGTACTCGGGGCCCTGAAGTTTGCGCGGTTGAAGGCATTGAACATGTCTGCCTGGAACCGCAGGTTGAATCGTTCATTGATCGTGAATTGTTTGCGTAACGAAAAGTCAAACGTCTCTAGATTTGGACCCTGGACATTTCCCGCCCCGCTATTGCCCCGACGGGTAGGAGGTGCGGCAGCAAAAGCTGCCGGGTTGATCCAGCCATTGGGCCCCTTGTCTGCGAGCAGCACTGGTCCACCAACATAGTCGGCCCGACGAGTGCCAATGGCAGTATTTGCCGTGACGGTAAAGTACGCACCACTTTGGTAGCGCGTAATACCACTGATCTCCCATCCGGAAAGGAAGGCGCCACCAACACCCTTCATGTTTCTAAAGAATGGAATGCGATAGTTATACGTGGTAACGAAGATATGGCGTCGATCGAAACTCGCAGGACCGTAGTTTGAGTGGCGGTTGAGTGGATCTTCACCAACATCGACGCCATCGCCGTTGCCGCTGGTATCGGTCAGGACTTTCGACCACGTATAGCTCGCCGTCAGCTCGAGATCGCCTTTGCGTTTGGCAGCGTAGAGTTGCATGCCGTGGTAATTCGAGTTCGCATCGGAAAGCCGGTAGAGAATCTGAGTAAACCCTTTGTAGGGACGAAGGGCGTTAGTATTTACGTTCGGACCACCGTTGGCGGGAAGATTGGCAGTCAGCGCAGCGAACGAAGGCTGGTTGATATCTGGTTGCCGGATCAAGTGACGGCCCAGGTTCCCAACATAGTTCGCTTCGACGAAAAAGCCTTTAGGTAACTCGCGTTGGACACCCAAACTAAAGTTCATCGAGTAGGCGATATCCAGGTTTGGATCTATCGAATTGATCGACCCAAGGAGAGCGGCCGTGGAGGGCGTGCCGCCCGAGGGATTCGCAATGTTGCCGTTATCGAAGCTCGGATTACTAATAAACGGCGGAACGTTTACTTGCGAGAAGATCAGGTTACCCTCGACCTTGTCGTAGTACATGCCAAAGCCACCGCGGATTGATGTCTTGTCGTCATGCAAAGGAGCATAGGCAAAACCAAAACGCGGTGCGAGCCGGTCAGCGGGCTGGTAAAAACCGCGGGGCGCCCCAACTGGGACTAACGCGAGGGCTGCATCGCTTACACCGACCCGACCGCGCTCGTCCGTCGGAATACCATCGCCGGCCCGTACCAGACCATTAAATCGATTTCCACCTTTCGTCGGATCGATGTTTCCATTCGGCAGTACAGTAACCGCCTGGCTCGGGTTGTAAAGATGTGGATCGAAGTTCGCGGCGTTATTTGCTTGCAGATAGGTGGGCCCAAAATGATAGTAGCGCGCACCAAACTCAAGGCTTAGATTGGGAGCAACCTTCCAACTGTCGGTACCGTAAGCTTCGACCTGGTTGAAGCGGAAGAAGCCGATCGGATCGTTATCAGCTTCGGCGTAGGTGCGGAAATTCCCCAGCAACGCATCAGCGAAGGCATTACCGGTGGTTGCCGGATTCCCCCCATTATTGAAGGTTAGCGTACCAGTGTAGCCGGAGCGACCGTTCTGGTCTTTACGATTTCGCACAATGAGTACACCGGTCTTGAAGGAGTGCTTGCCACGAATGATCGTCACATTATCGCTGGTAGCGATATCGGTTGTCGGAGAAAGCAACGAACCCGATGGACCACTAAAGCTGGCAAACCCGTTCACCGTGGTATTCGGAATTCCGTTGTCAAAGCGGCCGCCTGAGAATAGCTGCGGATAGGTGAAGCCATAGGTCTCGCGTTTCCAAAACTCACCTACCGGCGGTATGCGCTGGCCATTCCAGGAGGCATTGATCTTTGCTTCATTTATTAAGTTTGGACTAATCAGCCAGGTGTAGGAGATCTGGTAGCTGCTGCCGGGACGAAGACGATTGGTCGGGATCGTCGGCAATTGGGAGTTAATGAACGTACCGAACGGCTCAATCAGATCGTAATGGTCGTGCAGGTAGCGACCATAGATACTGTGTTTCTCGTTAAAGCGGTAATCGAGACGAATGTTGTCTTCACGGTAATTGAAGGGATTTGCTTGCTGGAACGTCGCGTTATTGGCCGTAGGTGTATCCGAATAGGCGACCGCCAGTTGTTGCATGGCGCTGTAGACTGAGGCAATGGCCTTCCCGTTAACAGTTAGCAAGCCAGTCGGAATCGCGTTTCCCGGGAAACAACCAGTACGAATCGCCGGCGTCGTGATCACACCAGCTGAATTGATTACCGGGGCAACGCAAGTATTGGCGGGCTTCGAAGGATCGCGCAGAACTCCGTCATCGGCGTTGCCGACGATCCCGTCGGGACCTCTTAAGCGCAGAGAAAAATCACCGTTGCGCTCCGCTGTCGTAGGCATGTTCCTGCGTACCGGAGCGGCATCCTGTCTGATGTACTTCCACTCCTGGCCGGCGAAAAAGAAAAACTTATCTTTCTTGATTGGTCCATTGAAGTTCCAACCGAAGTTGTTAAAACGCAGCTTCTGTCTTACGGGCGAGAAGAAGCTACGCGCGTCGAGCTTTTCATTGCGCAAAAATTCAAAGACGCTTCCGTGGTAAGAATTGCTCCCGCTCCGAGTGACCACGTTAACCGCTGCACCGGCATTGCGCCCGTACTCGGCTGAGAAGTTCGAAGTTTGAATCTTTACTTCCTGGATAAAGTCGATGCCCACATTGTTGACCTGGCTGTTATTGCTACCCGAGTCCATGTTGAAGCCGCCATCAACCGAAAGACTATTGTAGTTGGGACGATTTCCATTGATAGCTGCCTGGCTAATACTCAAACTGGTAGTTAACGCCAGCTGATCCTCGTCCAAAATTGCCGCGCCGGGTACGAGGGTAACCAGTTGCATGTAGTTACGACCGTTGAGTGCGAGGTTTTGTACCTGGTTACGATCGACCAGTCGCGCTACTTCGCCGGAGGTAGTGTTCACCGTCTCGCCAGCCGAAGTCGAGACCTCCACTGTTTCCGATACCATACCGGCTTCGAGGGCGAAATCGATTGTCAAGCGGGAGTCAGCAGCCAATCGATTGTCGGCTTGCACGGCCTTCTTGAATCCCTTCTGCTCAGCGCTGACGGTGTAATTGCCTACCGGCAGATTTGTCACAGTATAAAAACCGCTTTCGTCTGTGATCGCGGTGCGCTGGAGGTTGGTGGCGCTATTGGTCACGGTCACAGTTGCGTTCGGAACCACTCCTCCATTGGCATCTTTAACGGTGCCCGAGATGCGTCCGAAAATGGTTTGTCCGCTCACTCCAATCACGGCAAACAACACAAGCAGCAGTACGCTGCAAATTTGAAGACTGAGCAATAGGGGATGCTCTTTTTCTCTTTTACATCTCATGGCTCGGATCTCTCCTGTCGAATTATTTGAAATTGGAAGTTTCAGCTCAGCGACTCCGACGCTTGAGTTAATTCCACTCAGGGGTTCGAGCGTCACGTCACTCGCACCAAGGATGTTATGCAACCATTGGGGCGGCGAATGCGGGCGCGGCTACCAGCGCCACGGCGCCCCGCAGTCGCGGATGTTCTTCAGCCGGCACAACGTGGATTTCCGTGGTGCCGCCAAAATCAGTCAAAGTTCTTTCGCGCAAAGCAGTGCGCACGATTGGTTCAATCAAGCTCCAGGCGGTCGTAATTTCTCCGCCGATATAGATACGCGAGGGATCTAAAGCGTTGATGATCGAGGCCAGACCTAAACCCAGGTAGCGAGCAGTTGAATTAACCGCCGCCAGTGCTTTGGCATCACCGGCGCGAGCAC
>DATFRK010000052.1:0-5669 GCA_035263325.1 Pyrinomonadaceae bacterium
GATCAAGAGTGGACCAAGCGAATGAAGCAGAAAGCGTCGCTGGTTTATGGCAGGACGCCGGCGGGGACGCAGCACTTAAAGTTCTCAAAACGACTGAAAAGATTAATGAGAATGCGCCTGCCACCAAGGGTGTATGAGTACTACTTGTCGAAGAAGGCCTGGATATGGCACAACTAAACTCCATCATTTCTCTTCGACATTTTCTAATTTCAATTGAGGTTTGAGTTATTCCAGTATGGCGCCTTGAGTAATGATCTGATGAAAATGAAAGTGAGCGACTCTCTTTAAAGTTAAGGCTTCTCCACAAAGCGCATTGAATAGAGGGCAATCCCAAGCTCGCGCGTGTCGTTGCCGAGATTGAAGTCACGCGGCGAGTTAGCATCCGGAAGGTCAAACAGCACGTAGTTCTGGAAACGGAGCAACTCCTGCGGCAACGCCACTTTATATTCCTGGACCTTGTCTTCTGTCAGTGTCACGGTTTCAATCAGGCGGCCGTTGACGCTAATCGTTACCCGCTGCGCAGGTATCCGCGAGTTCGCCAAAAATGGACCAAATCTCAACTGGAGTTCGCCATCGGTTTGCGGTAGTGGTCTCAGGCCAAACGCCAATGCGGCCTGTTTGGCGGTAGACCAACGGAATCCTTGCTCCTCTGCGCCCCAACCGAACCAGAGATATTGAGCGGCCTCGTCGGTCCCAAAATCTAACGGGCAATCGAGCGGCGTAAACTTGGGATAGTGTCCGCGAAAAATACCCGCCAGGAACTGCGGATCGCGCCAGTCCCACAACTTAGCGGGATACTCATCGACGCCAACCGGACCAGCGTTCCAGCCCCAGGTTTTCCTGTTCGTGGCACCGCGTATATTGATGAACATACTCAGCAGCAACAACACGCCACCGGCTAGCAATTGTCGTCTCGCGTGAGTTGGCTTTGACTCAACTTCAGCCTCAGCACGCCACCTGGCGAAAGCATCGAGACCTAAAATCGCAAGTAGCACCAACCACGGCAAGAGGGTAGTCATATAGCGTGGACCAAAGGAGTGACCGGCCCACCAGTGGGGAAAACTTGAAATTGCCACCAGGTGGACCACACAGATCACCAGCGACATGACGACAAGTCGCTGGAATCGGACATATCGCCAATACCGCACCAGCAAATAGCCAACAAAAAAGAGCACCGGAACGTAAACAAGCAAGCCTCGTCCAGGGCTAATCAGATTGCCGGCCAGCGCCGTCCAAAACAGATCCGACTGCTGTAGACGATTAGATTGGTAGTAAGCCGGCAAGAGGCGATGGTAGTTGTGCCACGAATAGAAGATGAAACCAGCGAACCACACCGCACCGGTCACAGCGTACGGGATGAAATAGCGGCGGTGATAGATGAGCAGGTAAACAGTAATCGCGGCTATCTGGATGGCATTCGTGGGCCGCACGAAGTAGGACCAGGCCAGCAGAGATGCCACCAGGATGGGATTCAGAGAGCGTTTCGCCGTTTCGTTTGCAAGCAGCAAGAGCACGACCGCACCCAGTAAAACGAGGCTCCACGTCTCGGTCCATAAACCGCGCGACGCAGTACTACAAGCCTGCGAGCCGAGCGCGGCCCCTATGGCTACCACGCTGCTCATCAAGGGTGAAAGCATCTGGAGCGCGGTGTAAAAGAAAATGACGGTGAGTAGCGCCGTCAGTAACACCGCCAGGTAGATCTGAATCCGGGAGTCGCCTTCGGGAATGAAACAACCAGCAGAATCTGCTGCCTTGATGCCAAACACTCGCATCAGGGCAACAAACGGTAGCGACAGTACCGAACTGCCCGGTGGCATGTGGTAGTAGAGATGATTGTTGGCCAACTCCAATTGGTAGATCCGGCCGTCGCTAATGTAATATCCGCGATCCATCGGCGGATAGCGCGGTACAAAATAACCATCAAGCTTGAATGTTCCATGCTCAATCAGACTTTGGCTGAGCAGCATCGAATAAGTAGTATCCGTAATCTGACGAACTGGTGAGATTGAGTAGATCCAGAAGGTGAATAGGAATAGCGCGATCGCAATCCAGGTCGTGGAGGAAATCTTTTTTAGGATGAACTGAGCTTGCACAATCAGACTGATGAGATTAAAGATCGAGGCAAAATTTCTAATACCGGGGACTAATTAGAATTCATGAGCACTGAACCTAACAAAGTTATCTATTCGATGGTCGGCGTCAGCAAATACTACGACAAGAAGGCCGTTCTCAAAAACATTTATCTTTCCTATTTTTACGGCGCCAAGATTGGCGTCATCGGTTTGAATGGCTCGGGTAAATCGTCTTTGTTGCGCATCCTTGCCGGCGTCGACAAGGACTTTAACGGGGAAACAGTGCTGTCCCCCGGCCATACCGTCGGCTACCTGGAACAGGAACCATTGATCGATGATGCGCGCACGGTGCGTGAAGTTGTCGAGGAAGCAGTCAAAGAAACGGTGGCGTTGCTCAAAGAGTTTGAGGAGATCAATGCGAAGTTCGGTGAGGAGATGACTGACGACGAGATGTCAGCGCTCCTCGAACGTCAAGGCGAAGTGCAGGAAAAGCTGGATGCGCTGGACGCCTGGGATCTCGATTCGCGTTTGGAGATGGCCATGGATGCGCTCCGGTGTCCTCCTCCTGATACGCCGGTAAAAGTGTTGTCAGGAGGTGAACGTCGTCGCGTAGCGTTGTGTCGTCTGTTATTGCAGAAACCCGACATCTTGCTGCTTGACGAACCAACCAATCATCTAGACGCTGAGTCGGTCGCCTGGCTTGAACATCATCTCCAGAGTTATCCGGGAACGGTCATCGCAGTAACCCACGATCGCTACTTTCTCGACAACGTTGCCGGTTGGATTCTCGAACTTGATCGAGGCGAAGGAATACCGTGGAAAGGAAATTACACGTCCTGGCTCGAACAAAAGCAGGAGCGTCTACGACGGGAAGAAAAATCGGAAAGCGACCGTCAGAAAACTTTGCAGCGTGAATTGGAGTGGATTCGTATGTCGCCCAAGGCCCGCCACGCGAAAGGCAAGGCCAGGATTACCTCATATGAAGATCTGCTACGACAGGAAACCGAAAAGCGGCGTGAAGATCTGGAAATACATATTCCGCCTGGACCGCGCCTGGGAAATGTCGTAATCGAAGCAGACGCAATTAAGAAAGGCTATGGAAATAATGTGCTGGTTGAAGACATGACGTTTGCGCTGCCCCCGGGAGGTATTGTCGGTGTCATTGGACCGAATGGCGCCGGCAAGACAACCCTGTTTCGCATGATTACTGACCAGGAAAAGCCCGACGCTGGATCAATCCGTAAAGGTGAGACGGTTTTACTTGCGTATGTCGATCAGAGTCGAACGTTGGATCCGCAAAAGTCGATCTGGGAAGAGATCAGCGGCGGTGAAGATTCGTTGAAATTGGGCAATCGTGAAGTTAACTCGCGGGCGTATGTTGCCCGGTTCAATTTCTCCGGCGCGGATCAGCAGAAGAAGGTGGGAATGTTGTCAGGTGGCGAACGCAATCGGGTGCACCTGGCAAAAATGCTGAAAGAAGGCGCCAATGTTTTGCTACTCGACGAGCCCACCAATGACTTGGACGTCAATACGTTGCGGGCGTTGGAGGAAGCGTTGGAAAACTTTGCCGGGTGTGCGGTGGTGATTTCTCACGATCGTTGGTTCTTGGATCGGATTGCGACGCATATCCTGGCGTTTGAGGGCGACAGCAAAGTGGTGTGGTTTGAGGGCAACTATTCAGACTATGAAGCAGATCGGAAGGCGCGACTAGGAGCGGCAGCCGAGATCCCGCACCGGATTAAGTATCGACAATTAACGCGCTGATAGACGTCTTTCAAGGCATCAACGTCTCCGATCTACGTTGAAAGCACAATGCAAAAATCACTTGCATGAACAGGCCGAGACTGGACGCTAACTTACTCGCACGATCGAATCGCGGGCTGTTGTTGGACCTCGTGGTCTTTGTTTTGAATGTCTTCCTGATGCGACTGCTGAGCGGGATCTTCATCGATCTCTTCAAGGCGGTCTCGGCCGAGAACCCACTCGCCAAGTTTTTACTCAGCCTCGTTTGCGTTGCTCTCTGGATCCTGCCGGCGGCGGGCGCGGTGTTGAAGCGCTGGTCCTTCCACCGCCGCACCCAACCCGCCGAATCCGCCCTTGCTGGTTGTCTTTTCAACCCACTCTTCTATTTCTGTTTGAACCTGGTAATAATGTCGGCAATCGTGGTGGCGCTCGGTGATTTTTTACTGGGCAAGAAGCGCTTTGACACCGCTCCCTTCTTCGTCACCTCAATATTCCTCGGCTTAGGACTAACGATTTATCAAACCTACCTGATCTACCAGTACTTTTCGCCGCCGAAGAAGCCGCCGCGTTGGAAGTTCCTGATGCAACCCGAGGCCGAAACACTCGGAGACATCTGCCTGTTTCTCAACATGATCTTGTTCCAGGTTGGCTGGAACATCTTAACCTCGGCTGAACTGGGGCGAGTTTCCGGAGTCGCTGAATTCTTGGGACGCTTATTCTTCATCTGCTTTATCGCTCTGCTCATCTACTTTCCGCCGCGGATGTTCTACTTGGCAGAAGACATTAATCGGCCACGGACCTGGTTGACGATGCTCCTGGCAAACTCCCCGGTGATCTGGCGAGTCTTGATTGGCACCAACTCGTGGCAGTGAATTTTTGGTTTTAGATTTTTGATTTTTGATTGGCGCCTCCCACCTAGCGCTTGACCAAAGCGTAGCTCTCGTTCACCCCATGATTCAGCATGGGGATCAATAGCGAACTTTACGTTGCGCTAACCATTCAATGGTTTTTCTTTGCTCTCTCCGCTGATCCCGGGGTCCCACGTAAACCATTAAAATGGTTGCTGAAGATATGAGTCGTGCCTGTGTTCCCCAAGCTAAAGCAGGGGGTGAATGAGAGGTCATGCTTTGGGTCGAGCGCTGGGTGGTGAAGGCGTCCATCAAGAATCTAAAATCTAAAATCAAAAATGCCCCCCGGGTGCGTATTAGCATAAAACTGAGTACACTTACCGCCCTATGAGTACCGCAATTGCGCCGCCAAAAAAGAAGAAACGATTCTCGCCGTCAGCTGCCTGGCGCGACGCACGTGAATTGGTCTGGGCCAATCGCTATCGCCTCGCCCTGGGCATGGTAATTATGTTGATCAACCGCCTGGTCGGCCTTGTCTTACCAGCGAGCTCCAAATATCTGATCGACGATGTGGTGCTGAAACATCGCGCCGATCTGATCGTCCCGTTAGCACTGGCTGCAGGCGGCGCTACCATCATTCAGGCATTTAGTACTTTCGCCCTTTCGCAGATCCTGGGAGTGGCAGCTCAGCGCGCGATCACCGAAATGCGGAAGAGCGTGCAGGAGCACGTGACCCGTTTACCAACCCGCTATTTCGATTCCACGCAAACCGGCGTGCTCATCTCGCGCATCATGACCGACGCCGAGGGAATACGAAATCTAGTTGGCACGGGGCTGGTTCAGTTGGTCGGAGGTTTAGTAACTGCCGTCCTTGCGGTGGCCATACTCTTCTATCTCAACTGGCGTCTGACTTCCGTCATCATCGTGGCGCTTGGTGCGTTTGGTGGGTCAATGGCGCTCGCATTTAAAAAACTGAGACCACTCTTTCGCGAGCGCGGACAGATCA
>DATFRK010000053.1:0-5760 GCA_035263325.1 Pyrinomonadaceae bacterium
GAATTGTTTGCCGGGTTGGCATCAGGCTCGTTCGCCGCGACATTGGCTGTGTTACTCAAACTCAGTACGGCAGCAGGTTTGATAACGAGCGTAATCGTCGCGCCGGTGCTGGAATTTAGAGTTCCGATGTTGCAAGTAACGACGCTCCCGCCCGTACAACTTCCCTGGCTCGCAGTGGCGGATACAAAACTCGTTCCCGCCGGCAAATTGTCAGTAACAGTCACCCCGGTGGCGGCTAACTCACCCGAATTAGTAATCGCAATTTGGTAGGTGAGGTCACTACCCAACACGACTGGATCGGGCGAGTCGTTCATTGTGATAACCAGGTCAGGCGATTGTGAAACCTTGGTAATAAAAGCGTCACTTGGACCAGCCAAGGTGGACTGCAAAGCCTGTGCGGTCGGGAAATTAGGCGAGCTGGTGGAACCTGTGACGTATGCATTGCCTGAACCGTCGATTGCTATTCCCCGGGCCTGGTCATTACCGCTACCACCCAAGTACTTCGCATAGACAACTGAAGCACCAGTAGGCGCGATCTTTGAGACGAAGGCGTCGATGGAACCTCCAGGTGTGCCGGAAGCAAGCGGGAAGTCAAAGGAGGCGGTAAGACCAGTCACATAAGCATTTCCATTGCTATCAAGCGCGAGCGCCAGACACTGATCGAGACTGCTGCCACCAAGGTAGGTTGAGTAGACCAGGGCAGAGCCCGCCGGATTTAGCTTAGCGACGAATCCATCGTCCAGAAATTGTGAAGCTAGAGTCGCTTGAAAGGCATTCGCCGTGGGAAAATTACTTGAGCTCGTGGACCCCGCAACAAACGCGTTGCCGGCAGCATCGACGGCAATCCCAAAACCCAGATCAAGACTATCGCCGCCAAGAAACGTTGAGTAGACCAGGGCCGAGCCGGTATTGTTTAGCTTCGCAACGTAGGCGTCGAAGGAAGGGCCCTTAACTGGTTGCAAGGCATTTGCGGTGGGGAAATTATCGGAACTGGTCCAGCCGGTGAGGTACACATTGCTGTTCGTATCAATCGCGATGGCGTTCGCTAGATCGTTTCCCGGGCCGCCGAGGTAGGTGGAGAAAAGTTGCGCACTCCCAGTTGCGTTAAGCTTGGTAACAAAAACATCCGGTGGCAAAGAAGTGCCAATGAAGAGAGTGGACGGGTTGGCAGGGTCGAGTATTAACGAGTTGATAACTGTATTCGGATAGCCGTTGCTGATTGGATTCCAGGTGATACCGCCGTCTACAGTTTTGTACGGACCCAGTTGCGAGGCTACATAAAGCGTCAAAGGGTTACTGGGATCCACAGCTATTGTCGAGGCCGAGCCAAAACTGACGCTGCTGCTTATCGGCGTCCAACTGCTGGCGCCGTTTGTACTCTTAAAAACACCGGCATTCGAAGCTGCATAAAGAATGTTGTTTGTCTTGTCGAACGCTAACGCCGCGATACCGGGCGAAAACCCGAACCCGTTGTTAGCCGCGCTCCAGGTGCTGCCACTATTGGTGCTCTTGAATACTCCTGAACTCGTGCCCGCATAAACGGTGGTGTGATTGTTGGGGTCAACTACAATACTAGTAGCATTGCTACCGTTGAAGAAGAAGCTGGTCCAGTTGGCACCACCATCCACAGTTTTGAAATACGAATTTCCGAATGATGCCGCGTAAAGAATAAACGGATCGACGGGATCGATAGCCACAACCCTGGCGATGGAAGGAACGAACCCATTATTGATGGCAGAAAAGTGCTCCCCGCCATCCACGCTTTTGAACATCCCAACGTTGGTCGCCGCATAGAGGATCGACATATTCACCGGATCGGCAACAAGTTTGTTAACCGTTGAAGGAAGCGTGCTCAAGGGAATCCAGCTAGCGCCACCGTTAGTGCTCCTAAAAAATCCAGTATCGGCGGTGGCATAGATCGTGGAGGAGTTAAAGGAATCAAACGCCATAGAGGTGATGACGGCACCACTAAAACCGGCATCGCTGGGGTCCCAATTCGCCGCTCCGTTCGTGGTCTTAAAAAGAGCACTGCCGGATCTAGCGGCTTGAATCGGGTTCGTGGTGGGAAAGTTTAGGGAAATTGTTTGCCCCGCGACATAGGCATTGCCTGCACTATCAACGGCGATTGCATTGGCAGCCTCGGCGCTGTTGCCGCCAAGATAAGTCGAATAAATAAGCGCGCTGCCTGAGTTATTCAACTTGGCGACGAAGGCATCAGCGCTGCCGCCGAAAGTGGCGTGCAACGGACTGACGAGCGGGAAATTAACTGAACTCGTTTGTCCGGTAACAAATAAGTCGCCCGACGTTGACAGAGCAACACCAAAACCATTTTCCGACCCGGAACCGCCCAGGAAGGTGGAGTAGACCACGGCCGTGCCGGCCGGGTTCAACTTGGTAATGAAGACGTCGGTGAGACCACCAAGAGTTGGTTGGAGCGGGCTGCCAACCGGGAACTGCGGAGAATTAGTTTGACCAACGATGTAAGCGCTACCGGTTGAGTCGACAGCTACAGCGTTTCCAGTTTCACTTCCCGACCCGCCGAGATAGCTTGAATAGACCAGTACAGGATCAATAACCAGGGGCAAGCTGCGATTGTATCGACCCACCGAAAACGCGACTTCATTTCCGGCCCGCACCACATACCGGCTGGGTATAGTTCGTTGTTTGCCCCTAACTTTTTGATAAGCCCGTGGCTTAAGGAGCGTAACCTCGGTTCCGTCAGATTTGATGGTTAGATCACCGTGAGAATTGAGACGCACTCGAGCTGCATTATCAAAAGCGACGCGAATATTTTTCGGATTGCGATGCGGGCCAACAACGAAGTCATATTCAAGTTGCTGTTGATTCCCGTAGTAGACGAGATCTATTCCCGGGTAAATCTCTTCATAGCTGACCTTGCTGAAAGTTGGAAGGTCTGTCTGCCATTTTTCCGCCACATTTCCCAGCAGGTAGTTAACCTTGCCGGGCAACTGATCAGTTCCCTTGATCTGAGCGCTGCTGTTCGCGCCCTTAAGAACCATTGCCAGCCCCGCCTGCTCGCCCGCAGACTTCATCGACTCCGCCTCACTGAACGAAGCGTGATCATTGCGCGGTGTGGTAAGAGAGAACATTGCACCGGTCGAGGTGAGGTACAAACCATAACCGTGGCCGCGTGACAAAAACTTTACCTGCGGGTCAGTCTGACCGTGGTTTTCTTCGAAGCTCAGCGGCAATTTGCCGTAGTTGGAAACACGCGCGGCACCGCCCTGCACAGTGGTTCCTTTACGGGTCGCCGACTGGGTCGCCGCGTGGTTTTCATTGGTGGCTGTGTCTTTGCTGACTGAAGCTGGCTGAACTGAGAGCTGAGAGTACCTAATCGACAGTGCCGCCAACGTCATGCACATGAGGACAATGAGGACAGAGAGTTTTTTATGCTTGTACATAACGACCCAGGACAAAAACCAACGTGGTAAAAGCAAACCAGCGTTTGTGTGAGAGCTAGGGCTGACCGAAGCGCAACCGATACTCGATCGAGTTTACAAAG
The DNA here is from genome assembly GCA_035263325.1 of Pyrinomonadaceae bacterium. Taxonomy (GTDB): domain Bacteria; phylum Acidobacteriota; class Blastocatellia; order Pyrinomonadales; family Pyrinomonadaceae; genus PSRF01. The sequence goes on from DATFRK010000053.1 coordinate 3,524, forward strand.
CCATTAACCATGGTGCGGAAGTCGGTTGGGTGGGCGTTAAGGTAGTCCAACCAGGCTTGATATCCCGCCGGCTCAGGCGCACGACGCAGGTAACCGTAGTACTGCATAGCGACGAAGGCGCCGTTGTACTCCCTGGCGTCTACATCCGGGTGCTCGACTAGCGCCCGCAAGACCTCGGTGCGTGTCTTACGAAACGCGGCCAGGTCGCTAATTAGAGACTCTCGACTCACAGTTCCGGACAGTTCTTCGATGCCGACATTGCGTAAGAACCGATCGACGAAGTCGGCATTGGTCAAACTATCAAACCGCTCGCGAAACTCCGGCCGCTCGGCGAACGCCTTCGTAAATGCATCTCGCTTCGCGAAAACTTCGTCTGGCGTTTGACCGGTCACCCGGCGCATGTCGCTGGAGATCTCTTCGTAAGTGGGCAACCGGCCCAGGCCAAGGCGGTAAAACTTGAAGACAAAGAATCCTTTCAACTGAAATTCCTGCGAACGGAAGAAGGATGAAGAGACAGTCACTCGATCGCAGTCAGGATTGTTGTTTACGTCAGAACAGTTATTCAGTACACCCAACCAGGCATTGAAGCCGGCCATTTCCGGCTCACGAGAAAGGAAGTCCAGATACTGCTGGCGGACGAAGAAGGGTGAACCAAAGATTGGATTGGGTCCCGGCGTACTGTCGTTATCCTTAATAATAAGGGTGGCATTGCTTAGGCCGAGATTTGCGTTGACCGCTTTGCTCAGGACCAACTGAACTGTCTCATCGCCTTCGGGAAACGCATCGTCCACTAACGGGATGCTGACCGCCTTCATGGTTTCGCCTGGCGCAAACGTGACGGTGTCGATCGTAGTCGCATAATCGCAACGCGCGTAGGCCACTCCATGATTGCTGATATTGTCGTCGCAACGGACGGCTGCCTGGTCGTCGATCGTGGCAATGTCAACCGAGACACCGCTGCTAACGTCGCCGGTGCGGGTCAGAGAAATGCCTGCGGTCACTGAATTCTCCTGTACCTGATAACTGGTCGTATTAAACTGCACCACGGCCGCAGCATGTTGACGCCACGAGGGAGTAGTATCGGCAACTGTGTTATTCGTCAACCGGGTCGCATTCGAGCCGTCAGCATTCATAACGTAGATTTCAGGCTCGCCTCCGTCGCGTTCGCTGGAAAAGATGATTTTCGTTCCATCGGGTGACCAGGCGGGCGCACGATCTGCCCCGGCACTGTTGGTCAGTCGCTGCGGGTTCGAGCCGTCAGCATTCATCAAATAGATCTCGTAATTACCGTCACGATTGCTGGCAAAGGCGATCTTGGTTCCGTCTGGCGACCAGGCCGGGTTGATATCGTCGGCTGGATTGTTCGTCAGAAATGTTGGCGTAGCAAAGAGTATCGAGGTAGCGGCGGTAACTATTTCTGCGGGCTGCTGCGGCGAAGCGAGGCTATAAGCAATTTTGGTCCCATCCGGCGACCAGGTGGGCCAGGAACTCACAGCAAAATTATTTGTTCGTCCAAAGAAGGAACCTCCGTCGGCACTCGAAACTGAAATATTTGACAGACCGGTAGCGGGAAAAGTTGTGACATAGGCGATGCGAGTGCCGTCGTTCGACCAAACTGGAGCACTCTCTGCAAAAGCGTCGATACCCAGAAGACGGAAATTGCTGCCATCCGGGTCCATTAAACCGATATGGACCAAGTTATCCGGAGTGCGCTGCGTAGCAAAGGCGATGGTAGTGCCGTTTGGTGCCCAACTTGGCTGCAGATCCTCGCCAGGACGGTTAGTGATATTCACCTGACCGGTCCCGTCCTGATTCATCAGAAAGACGTCGGTGCCATTGGCAGTTGCTCTGGTAAACGCGATTGGTAGTCCGGCCACGCCTGGCACCGGAGTGGGCGTCGGGGTGGGCGAGGCCACGGCAATAGTAAAGTTCGACGTTTTAGTTGCACTCGGTGGCCAACCTTCCTTGAAGGCTCTTGCCTTAAGGGTGAGTGTGTGGTCGATGATGACCGTGCCCCCAATTGATACGGCGGGACTTTTTTCATTTGGTTCGGTGCCATCCGTCGTGTAGTAGATGATGACGTTCGCCGTCGCGCAATTCAGCGTCACACCTTGTGGCTGATTGAATGAACCACCATCCGGGATGGGAAAAGGCAACGCTGCGGGACTAGGACCATTCACTTCCACGGGGCCAAGGCGAGTGAGATTAGTGCGATCGCCGAGTTGGCCGTTGTCGTT
>DATFRK010000054.1:0-6475 GCA_035263325.1 Pyrinomonadaceae bacterium
GCAATAACGTTGCCGGCAATTTCTTTTTGGAACTGAGTCCCAAGACCTGGTGGAGCTTTTAACTCGGTACTTGCCTTCTTAGGGTTTCCCACCTCTTCTGCCGCCGTGTTCACATAACCGGTTCCATCCCCGAAATTCAGGCCCTGGAATAAAGTCAATCGCTTCCGCGCGGCGCGTCGTTAGCACATGATTTCTCCGGTGTATGGTCTCACTAACGAAGCTGCTCACCATACGAAAAAATAGGGCGACGAGGATCAGCCCTCGCCGCCCTTGTTGTTTTTGGATGGGCCGAGACTAACGTGATCCCGGTGCTGCTTTGCGGGGCAACTTGTCGTCGCGCATCGCGGTGTTGTAAACGAACGCGGCCATGATGGTCGCCGCTTGCTTCATATCATCAGCCTGGATGCGATCGAACACGTCCTGGTTCGAGTGGTGCGTTCTGGTGTCGTACTCAATCTCATCCTGGATAAACTGGAAACCGGGCAGCCCGATCCCGTCATACGACAAGTGATCAGTACCGCCAGTATTGGAAATCGACAGCGTGGTTGCGCCCATGTCCTTGAACGGCGCTAACCATTGACGGAAGAGTGGGCGGATACCTTCGTTACCCTGCAGATAGACACCTCGGATCTTGCCGGTGCCGTTGTCGAGGTTGAAATAGCCGCTGAGCTTTTCGTATTCGGCCTTCTTCACCAGTACGGGAGCGGCGGCGCCATTGCCGTTGCCATTCCCATTACCGTTGCCGGTTCCGTTGCCACTACTCATTCCGGCGCCATTGCCAGCACCGCTACCGGGCACTGCCGAGGTCACAGGGTTCTGCATGCTGCCGAAATGGTCTGCTACGTAAGCTCGAGAACCCAACAGCCCTTCCTCTTCTCCACTCCAGAGCGCAACGCGAATGGTACGCCTGGGTTTGAGACCGAGGGCTTGAATGATCCGCACTGCCTCCAGTGCCACTGAGACTCCCGCGCCGTTGTCGGTAGCGCCGGTGCCCGAGTGCCACGAATCCATGTGGCCACCGAGCATCACGATCTCATCCTTGAGATCTGTACCGGGAATTTCAGCGACCGTGTTGTAGCCCATCAAGTCAGTGTCGTAGAAGGCGACGTCCAAATCAACAGTCATCTTCACCGCTTCACCAGCCTGGATCATCCTGACGATGCGATTGTACTGTTCGACCGAGAGCACCATTTGCGGTGTGATCTTGGGAGCGCTCTTGTCATAGACGGGGGTCGGCCTGACTGGCGTCGTAGCATTGGGATCTGCTGGTGGCGGCGGCACGGTTGCTGATTGAACAAAAAGTGTCCCGCCATCACCGCGACTGGGATCAATCAGGAGAGCAGCGCCTTCCTGGAGGAAAAAGCGCAGCTTGGCGCCACCGAACTGAATCTGCGCGCGCTGCGCTGGATTACCGCCCCCGAACTGGAAGTTGCCGCCACGATTGCCAGTGCGTGGTTCAGGCGCATCGGCTAGCGCCAACAAACCTTTTTCATCCAGCCTCCTGCCCTGCGCTTCGAAATGCGCCGGCACCTCACGCGTGGCCGACGTCAGAATGATCTTGCCTTTCAGCTGACCGCGATACTTTTCCAGTTCCGCTTCGTTCTTGGCGTCCACGTAAACCACGTCTGCGGTGATTACCCCGTTCGTGCCCGGCGACCAGGCTTTCGGGTAGGCAATCAAGGGAATGGCCTGTGGTTCGCTCACCTGGGCGGAGAACCGTTTCAGTGCCCAACCGCGACCAAATGGCCCCCAGGGTTCAAGGTGTGCATTCTGCAAACCCCACTTGATCATTTGATCACGCGTCCATTCGTTGGCTCGCTTCATGTTGGGCGAGGCAGTCAAGCGCGGCCCGATAACGTCGGTCAGATAACTCAAGGTTTGCATCACTTGCGAGCGATTCATTCCTTCGTCCTTGATACGCTCGATAGGGTCGTTTGGATCCTTGGCCGGAGTCTGCTGACCCTGTGCGGTCTGGGCAGTTTGCGCCAGGAGCGCGCCCGGCGATGTTGCGAAGATGACGAGCAGCACTACTGCTGCATAGCGCCGTAGAATCATTGTGGTTCTCCTCGAGTTATTTAATTTGGCCGCCGGATAGTTGCTCCCGGCGGTAGAGAATGGATTTGGAAGCACAATACTGCACCCGCGTTGCACAGGTTGCAAGTGCGCGCGACGTTTTTGTTGGGCGTCCGGCGGGCCAACCTACAATTGCGGCACCGGTATCCCCAGGTCATTACAGATTCTGCGTACGAGTTGTTTCTTAACTTCGCGATGTCGCGGCACGGTGCTGCTACATCCAGCTTTGGGATTTCGATAGACGCTGTGTCTGCCGCCCTCGCGAACAAAGATGCAGCCGTGTGCTGTGAGGTGCCGGATGAGGTCGGCGCGTTTCATTGTTTGAGATCTTTAACTGAACGATTCAGGCGGCACGGAGGACGAGTTTCTCGCGAGTTACTTTTGCATTACTGGAAAAGTTCCTTTCAAACTCTTCCCGATTGGAACTCAAGATTAATTGGATCGCGTCAGCGAGGTTGTCACGTGTTTCTTCAAGCGTTTCACCTTGTGTATTGGCACCGGGCAACTCGGCTACGTACCCAATGTAGCCGCCCTCTTCCGCCTCTTCGAAAATTGTTGTTAAGGTGAGTTCGGTCATACAGTTTGGAATGATAACTCCGCTGGAATGATCGCTCAATCAATATTCAATCTAAGCGGATCTTCCTGGACGGGCGTCTACCGGCTTGGTGATCGCTTCAGTCGCTTCATTAGAACGGAAGCCACAGTCTTCATTAGCACAGTAACGGAAGGTGCCCTGCTTCTTAGTTGTCTTCTCCAGCAGGAATGGCGCGTTGCAGTTTGGACAGGTCTCCAAAACCGGTTTGTCCCAATAGACCACGTTGCAGTTGGGATACTCCGAGCACCCATAAAAGACTTTGCCGCGTTTTGATTTCTTGACGACGATCTCCCCTTTGCAACCAGGTCGCGGACAAGAGACTCCCACCGTCTCCTGTTTGATGTACTTGCACTTGGGATAATTTGAGCAGGAAATAAACTCGCCAAAGCGGCCGAAGCGTTTCACCAACTGCGCCCCATCGACAGGACATTTCTCATCCAGGGGAACAGGTGGAGGTGCCGCCACGCCACTCTTGCCAATCTTGCGAATGTTGCGACACTCGGGATAACCAGTGCAGCCAAGGAATGGACCAAAACGCCCGCGCTTCAACTGCATCTGTTTGCCACACAATTCGCAGACCTCGGGTTCTGCTTCTTCAGCAGGCGCGGACCCATCTCCTGAGGCAGAGGCACCGTCGGGAGAGGGTGCCGGCTCAGCGTCTCGGGTCGCCTCGCAGTTCAAACATTTCAAGTACTGACCAAAGCGTCCCCACTTTTGGACCATCCCCGGTGTGCCACACTTCAAGCACACCTCATCGGTTGGCGTGTTGACGTCCTTGATGTCCTTGATATAAACCTTGAATTTCTCCAGGTCACCTTCGAACTTGTTGTAGAACTCCCGCAGCGCTTTGGTCCACTGAATCTTGCCGTCCTCAATTTCATCCAGTTCTTCTTCCATGCGAGCGGTGTAACTCTCATTGAAGAGATCGTCAAATCCGCCGTCGATCAGCAGATCGTTAACGGTCTTACCCAACGCCGTGGGATGAAAGCGGCCCTGAAGTTTTTCGACGTACTCGCGCTCCTGAATGGTCGACATGATCGCGGCGTATGTCGAAGGTCGGCCGATTCCTTTCTCTTCCAAAGCCTTCACCAAAGTGGCTTCGGTGTAGCGCGGCGGTGGCTCAGTGAAATGTTGCTCGGGTGTGATGGAGTTGAGCTTGAGTTGTTCGCCTTTCCCGACCAGCGGCAGGCTTCGCTCGGCCTCTTCGTCGTCTTCCGCGGGCTTCTCGTCGCGACCTTCCTGGTACACCTTCAGGAAACCATCAAACTTTTGTACTGAACCGGTAGCACGAAAGATGAAGCGGCCCGCCTCGATATCGATCGTGGTTTGATCAAACACCGCCGCCATCATCTGCGACGCAACGAAGCGCTGCCAGATCAAGCGATACAACTTCAACTCTTCCGGTTTGAGATACTTTGCCAACGAATCAGGGGTGCGACTCACGTCCGTCGGACGGATCGCTTCGTGGGCATCTTGCGCATCCTTCTTCGAGCGGTAGTGAACAGGTTTCTCGGGCAGGTACTGTTGACCATACTGGGTGCCGACAAAGTCACGTACCTCGGCCAGGGCCGCCTCGGAAACACGCGTCGAGTCGGTTCGCATGTAGGTGATCAACCCGATCGAACCTTCATCCCCAAGCTCAACGCCTTCGTAAAGTTTCTGGGCCAGCATCATCGTCTTCTTCACCGCAAAGCCAAGTTTACGAGACGCTTCCTGCTGCAACTTGGAAGTAATGAACGGGGGAACAGGATTACGTTTCCGCTCCTTGGTGGTTACGTCGCGGACAACGAATGTTTGCTGCTCGGCCTCGGCAACGACCGCGGCTGCCTGGGCTTCCTCGTTGATCAGGATCTCGTTCTTCTTAAGATCTTGATCGAAACCACTGGTCTTTACTGTTTGTTCGCCAATTTTGAAGAGTCGAGAATCAAAGGCCGGTGGGAGCTTGGCACTAAGGTTGGCGCCGATCGTCCAGTACTCCTGTCTGACAAACTGTTCGATCTCACGTTCGCGCTCAACCACCATTCTCAAGGCCACCGACTGGACTCGACCCGCACTCAACCGGCCGCCAATCGTGCGACAAAGCAACGGCGACACCTTGTAACCTACCAGTCGATCGAGCACTCGACGCGCCTGTTGCGCGTCAACCAACTTTTCGTCGATTTGGCGAGGATGTTCGAAGGCGGCGTTTACTGCACGCTTGGTAATTTCATTGAACATCACCCGGAAGGCGGGTTTCGCCGGTCGCTTCGGAACGATCTCCTCGGCCAGGTGCTGGCAGATTGCTTCACCCTCTCGATCAGGGTCGGCGGCTAGGTAGATCGCCTCTGCTTCCTTCGCGGCCTTTTTTAGTTCGGCGACTATCTTCTTGTTGTTACGCTTCTTTGAGTCGGGAATCAGTTCGTACGTGGGTTCAAAATTGTTATCGACATCCACCCCCAATCCTTTCGAAGGCAGATCTTTGATATGACCTATTGAGGCCTTAACTAAATAGTCCTTTCCTAAGTATTTGTTAATTGTCTTCGCCTTGGCGGGCGATTCAACTATGACCAGATTCTTTGCCATTTGCTATTTTTTCCGATTGCTGCCATTGCCGCTCATACGGCTGTCATTCCCTTGTTACTTGCGCCACAGATGCCCCGTTGGACCCGTTGGCAATCAGCAACGGCAACAGGCAATCTCTCTAGTTCTAGCATTACAAATGTGAACCGGTCAAAGTGTAGGGGCGAGGCCCTGAATTCATGATTCCGTCGAGGGAGGCACCTTTGTCATGCTGAAACGGACGGGCACCTTACCCCTTTCCCGGGCCGTGGTCAACCCCGCACCGGACGCATCTCCATAGAATTACGAGGGGCAGCTGGCTCAATCTCAAGCCCCTCAAAGCGACGACAAGCCAAGCGCCTAAACGCAATATCTCTAATTCTCTCCACGCTTACGAAACTAGAGCCGCCTCACAAAACAGCGGCCCGGTAGCTGCCTGATAAGTTCGCGCATCTCCAGGGCCAGAAGGGCAGCCGTCAACTCCGAGATCGGAAGTCTGCTCCTTTCAACCAGCGCATCCAGATGGGTCGGACTGTCGGGCGTCAGGGTCCGAAACACCAGGCTTTCCGTCTGCGACAGTCCGGGGGGCACAAGTTCCAGCCGATCTGCCAACGACTTCTCCTTCTTCTTTTCCCCAAATGGTGGCGGCAGCAGTCGCGCGGCAATTTGCGGTGGCAATTCTGTCGCGATGTCCTGCCATTGCTGCACTAGTTTGGCTCCCGCCCCCTTGATCAGATAGTTAGTGCCAAACGAATTACGAGAAGTGATGTTCCCCGGCACGGCGAACACCTCCCGATTCTGCTCGATGGCGAGGCGCGCTGTGATCAACGAGCCCGAGTTCTCTGACGCTTCCACTACCACCACTCCCAGGCTTAAGCCGCTAATGATCCGGTTACGGTAGGGAAAGTTTTCCGACACCGGCGGAGTGCCCAACGGAAATTGGGTCACGAGTGCGCCGCCGCTCTCCAGGATCTCAGTGGCCAACCGCTTGTGATCGCGCGGGTAGCACTCGTCAATCCCTGTGCCCAGGACCGCGATTGTCCGTCCGCCGGCCTCCAGGGCACCACGGTGCGCCGAGGCATCAATGCCGCGCGCAAAGCCGGAAACAATAGTGACGCCTCGTTGGGCCAGGTCACGGGCCAACATCAACGCCGCGTTCTGGCCATAGGTAGAACACTTGCGCGAGCCGACAATACCCACGCACGGTTGGTCCAGACAGACTGACCACGCGCCCTTAACGTAGATGACAATTGGCGGATCGAAGATTTC
>DATFRK010000055.1:0-4722 GCA_035263325.1 Pyrinomonadaceae bacterium
CGAAACGTCACCGGCGTGCCGCGTATCCGGCGAGTGCGCAGTTTGCTGGCGGTGTGCGAAATCGCCCTGGCGGTGATGTTACTGATCGGTTCCGGTTTGATGCTCAAGAGTTTTCAGCGACTGACGGATGTGAATCCTGGATTCAATACTGACAACCTGCTGACGATGTCGGTGGCCCTGCCGTTTGTGCACTACCAGGACCCTGCCAAACAGAATGCCTTCTTCGAGCGTGCGCTGGATCGAATCCGGGCGTTGCCGGGAGTGGTGGCTGCCGGTGCCTGTACGAGTTTGCCACCCAGCTACAGGCAGCAGGGAACTGGCATCGCCGTCGCAGGTCGTCCCGTTGACACTTCGCAACAGCCGCCCGAGGCGCTCTTTATGCCGGCTACACCGGGTTTCCTCGAAGCCCTGGGTGTGCCTTTAATTAAGGGTAGAAATGTTACGGCTACCGACACCGCAGGATCGCCGCCTGTGGTTGTGATCAACCAAATCCTGGCGCGGCAGTTTTTCGCCAACCAAAATCCGTTGGGGCAGCGACTCAACTTCGAAGGTGTTACCTGGGAGATTGTTGGCGTGGTAGGCGACGCGAAATACGAGGGACTCGGCGGCCCGATTGGTCCACAGGTATATGTTCCCTTCGCGCAACGTCCGTTTCCCGGGATGCGACTTGTGGTTCGTACCACTGTCGAGCCGACCAGCTTGACGGCCGCCATCCGTAATCAGATCCAGGCTGTTGACAGTGATCAAGGACCGACACGGATTGCGACCATGAATCAACTGCTGAGTGAGTCGGTGGCGCAACCCCGTTTCAACTCGTTTTTGATTGCCCTATTCTCGATCGTCGCTTTTGCACTGGCCGCAGTGGGAATTTATGGTGTAATCAGCTATGACGTTACGCAGCGGACGAGTGAAATCGGCATCCGCCTGGCATTAGGGGCACAGGTCGGCGACATCTGGCGTTTGATCTTGAGGCAAGGAGCGGGACTAACAGTTGCCGGCCTATCTCTCGGACTTGCCGGGGCCTTTGCCTTGACTCGCTTTCTCACCGTCCTACTGTTTGAAGTCACGCCTACAGATGCGGCAACCTATGCTATCGTCTCCGCTTTGGTCGTGCTGGTCTCAACTTTGGCTTGTTTGATTCCTTCCCGACGGGCCACGCGCGTCGACCCGCTGACGGCGTTGAGACATGAGTGATTGTCGATTGCCAATTGCCGATTGGCAATTGTGCACCCCTGGTATTTGCTAATCGCAAATTGGCAATCGGCAATGTAACTCGCTAATGTCCGAATAAACTATGTCCCGAATACTTGTTGCTGATGATCAGGCTGACGTTCTGGCCGCCTTACGACTGCTCTTGAAGGGTGAAGGCTTCGATATTGAAACCGCCTCGTCGCCCGGCGGCGTGCTCAAGACAATCGATTCCCAGGAGTTAGACGTCGTGCTCATCGATCTCAATTATGCGCGCGACACTACCTCTGGTAGCGAAGGTCTTGACCTTTTGAACAAGATCAGCGCGATGGATCCGACTCTTCCTGTAGTGGTAATGACGGCCTGGGGTAGCGTCGATCTGGCTGTGGAAGCCATGCGGCGAGGGGCGCGTGATTTCATTCAAAAACCGTGGGACAACGCGCGCTTGCTGGCTGTGCTGCGGACTCAGATCGAATTGGCCCAGGCTCTGCGTCGCGGTCAACGACTCGAAGCTGAGAACCTGGCGCTGCGTGACAGTGTCTCTGAAGCGACAGAATTACCGCAGATTGTAGCTGAATCGCCGGCGATGAAGTCGGTCTTCAAGTTGGTAGAACGCATTGGACCAGCGGATGCAAACGTTTTGATCACTGGTGAGAACGGCACCGGTAAGGAAGTGATTATGCGTTCGTTGCACGCTGTTTCCTCGCGCCGAATGAAACCGTTGATCTCACTCAATGCCGGGGCCCTGGCAGAGGGGGTGTTTGAGAGCGAGTTGTTTGGTCATGTTCGGGGGGCTTTCACAGACGCCAAGAGTGATCGCGTCGGACGGTTTGAACTGGCCGATGGCGCTACGCTCTTTCTGGACGAGATTGGCAACGTGCCGCTGAACCTGCAGGCCAAGTTGTTGCGCGTTTTGGAGACTGGCGAGTTCGAACGGGTCGGCTCGTCAAAAACTCAGAAGGTCAATGTGCGTTTGTTGTCCGCGACTAACGCTGACCTTTCAGCCGAAGTGGCCCAGGGAAGATTTCGCCAGGATCTGCTTTTTCGTTTGAATACGGTGGAGATTCGCCTCCCACCATTGCGTGATCGGGCTGAAGACATTCCGGTTTTGGCAGAACATTTTTTGCGTCTGCACCGCGAGCGCTACCGGCGCCAGATTATGGGCTTTACGCCAGAAGCATTTGCTGCTTTACGTGAGCATCTTTGGCCAGGCAACGTACGTGAGTTGGACCACGTGGTGGAGCGGGCAGTGTTGATGAGTAGCGGAAGTTTGGTGACTGCGTTTGATCTTGCGCTCGAATCCACGCCGGATGCGAGAATGTCGGCGCGACTGGAAGAAATGAGCCTCGAGGATGCAGAGCGTTTGCTGATCAAGAAGGCGCTGGCCCGCTTCGATGGGAACGCCAACCGGGCCGCTGAAGCGCTTGGTTTGAGCCGTAGTGCCCTCTATCGACGCCTGCAAAAGTATGGGTTGTGACTTAGTGGTTGGTGGTCAGTCGTCAGTTGTCAGTAGTCAGTTGCTGCTCGGTGGTGTATAGGACCTATTCGACCTATAGGACCTATCAACTAACTACTGACAACCAACTACTGACAATTGACAACACGTCGCGTGGGGGGGTCTCCATTGTGCAATCGAGTATCATATCCGCGTGAGTCCGCCAGTTAAGTCGCCCAAGCCAACCACTTCATTTTCCACGCTTGATCCCGCGCTCAGGCGGGGAGGTCGCCTAAAGTTTGAAGGGCGAGTGACGCTGCTTGCCCTGGCTGCTGGCTTTCCTGCCGTCGCGCTGTCGGCCTTTTTGTTGTGGTACGACAGTTATTCTGCCCAGGTCCAATGGACAGTTAACCTGTTGTTAGTGCTGCTGTGGTTGGGAGTCTCCTTCAATCTTAAGCAACGCATCATCCGCCCACTGCAAACCCTCTCCAACATTTTGGCTGCGATTCGCGAGGGCGACTACTCCATTCGCGGGCGTCGCGCTACTTTCGGTGACGCACTCGGCGAAGTGATGCTTGAAGTAAACGATCTGGGGCAGACGCTGCGTGAGCAACGCCTGGGAGCAATGGAAGCGACGGCCCTGCTCCGCACTGTGATGTCGGAAATTGACGTGGCAGTCTTCGCCTTTGACGGTGAAGAGCGTTTGCGCCTGGTGAATCGAGCGGGAGAAAAGTTGTTGGCCCAACCGGCGGCCCGCTTGTTAGAGCGCACCAGCAAAGAACTCGGCCTCGCCGTCTGTTTGAATCGTCCCGAGGACAGTGGTCCACAAACAATGCAGATGGTGTTTCCTGGCGGCGTGGGCCGTTGGGATATTCGTCGTAGCACTTTCCGTGAGGGTGGGGCGCAATTGCAGTTGCTGGTGTTGACTGACTTGAGCAAAGCTCTACGCGAAGAAGAGCGTGTCGCCTGGCAACGTTTGCTGCGCGTGCTGGGCCATGAGTTGAATAATTCGTTGGCCCCGATCAAATCAGTGGCTGGCAGCCTGGCAAATTTAATGGTGCGGGAACCTGAGCCTCCCGATTGGCGCGAGGACATGCAACGCGGGCTCGCAGTTATCTCCTCGCGGGCAGACTCGTTGGCCCGCTTCATCGAGTCGTATTCAAAGTTGGCCCGTTTGCCGCAACCGACTTTGGAACCGTTAAAGATTGGCGCCCTGGTGTCGCGCGTGGCGACGCTGGAAACGCGCTTGCCGGTGGTTGTCATTTCCGGTCCCGATTTGACCGTCCGCGGCGACGACGCCCAGTTGGAACAATTGCTGATCAATCTGTTGCGCAACGCGGTCGACGCTTCCATGGAAACAAAGGGAGGAGTGGAAGTCGGCTGGCGTCAGAAGAACGGGCAGGTTGAGGTATGGATAAGCGATGAGGGGCCGGGGTTGGCAAACACCGCGAATCTTTTTGTTCCTTTCTTTACGACCAAATCAGATGGGTCAGGCATTGGCCTGGTCTTGTCGCGCCAGATTGCCGAAGCCCACGGCGGTACCCTGACTCTGGAGAACCGGAGGCAACTGCGCGGCTGTGAAGCGCGCCTAAGACTGCCATTATGAAATAAGCTGATTGCCAGGTTAGCCAGAATCCGCACTCGTCAACCGGCAATTGGCAGGCAACAATCTACTGCGTGGCCTTAAAGCTTCGAGTATACTGGGCCAAACCCGAAATGTCCGAAGTTCAAGTTCTAAGGCATGAACCGAGCTGGTGGTCCAATCAAGCTTGCCTGTACCGACATTTTCCTCCCACTCTGCCTGTTACTATCAATTAGCCTTGACGCCTTTGCCCAGACCAAGCTGGGACAGAATCCGTTAGCTGCAGCGAAAGAGAAACCTACCCCCACCGCATCACCTACTGTTGCTCCGTCACCCACGCCCGCCCCGCTAACTGAACTCGCCAACGACGCCGCCGCCCAAAAGCGACAGCTGGCGGAGGTTGAGAAGCGGCTGAGCAGCATTAACTCTCAACTGGTTACTGCTCAGCAAACACTGGAGTCGCTGGCGACCGAGTTGGATACGAGAGCGCAACAAACCGATGAAATACTGCAAACCT
>DATFRK010000056.1:0-18942 GCA_035263325.1 Pyrinomonadaceae bacterium
CAAACAACGCTACTTCATTTTTGGTATTAGCAACAGGCGCGGGTCAAGGCGCGCTCATGGCCAACGGCGGGGCGGCATTCTCATTAATGTCGTTTGACGCCGACACATTTGTCCATCTCCAGGGGGCAACGACGATCACGGCGCTGGGAACTTTCGCCGATGGCACTACTATCAGCCAGACCTTCATTACCGATGCGATTGGCGATGGGCCAGGACCACTTGCCGATTTCCAAACCTTTGCCGTCAACGGATTCACAGACATAGTGTCGGTGCAATTCACGTCGAGTAATTTCACTTTCGCGCTTGATAATGTGAATGTGACAACAGCGCCGGTACCGGAGCCCGCAACGCTAATGCTCCTGGGCAGCGGATTGACTGGTCTCGCGGGGCTGCTCAGACGACGTCGCCACAGCAACAAGGATCAGAGGGGATGAGTTATATCACGCAGTACAGCGTCAGTAGTATGGGGCCTATTTGACCTATAGGACCTATAGGACCTATGACTAACTACTAACGCTGTACTGCGTGGAATTGGATCTTTTACTCAACTCCGCCGTGAGCTTCGATCAATCGCAGCGCGGGTTCGCTGACAAAGACCTTGGCATGAAAACGCCTTCCCCATGACAGGGCGGTGACATCACGAAACTCGTACGTGGTATCGACGTCGTATTTTGGTCCATAGCCGGGATGGAGTCGCTTGCGCAGTGAGGCCCGCACATTCGGATCGGCACCGTGATCCAATAGCAATTGAGTGAATGGTGCGACCTGCGGTCCCGAGCCGTAGTTCATCCAGAAATTCGGCTGCGACACAACCGTAGCAAAGAGCGCCGTGTAACCGCCAAAACCAGCCGAGTTAACAGCGGCCCGGGCATTAACGTCCATTCCCTGGTCGAGTAACCAACGCGCGATCTCGATCTCATCATAGTCGGCACACAGGTGCAGTAATGTCGTGCCGGCGAGGGGCGTACCCTGGGTAGCCATAATCTCGTCGTGGCAGCCAAGTTCGGGCGGGTAAATCTCTTCGTGGGTAAACGTGCGTTTTAAGAGGTTGGGCTCCCGGCGGAGATGATCTTCGAGCAGATCAATGCGCCCGCGATGAAGGGCCATTGTCGGTGTGTCGGGAAAGTCGAAGCCGTACTTTTCATACAACTCGAGGATGCGGTGCTTTGCCTCAGGATTCCGACTATCTGTCTCCAGCACAATATCGACCGGAGCGATCCCTTTACCAGTCGCATCAACTACCCGACCGCCAAGTTGGAGTACGAGTTCAGTTCCCACTGCACTCAAGGTGTAGGCTGGTCCACCTAGCGATCCTTCAGGCGGTAATGGTCGGCCCATCATCTCGTGTAGCATGCGGGCGGTATCGATCTTACTCTGGAGAGTGGCGCGTCCAATTGCGTGCTGGTGATCGGTGGCCCCAAGACCGTCGAGCAGCTTGATAATCTCGTCGCGACCGAGGTTCGCCGCGTAGCTCATTGGTGGCCCCCAGTTGCCGTCACGAATGCGAGCTTGCTCATGCAAGAGGTTAGGGTTTTGCTTGATGAGCTTGCGAACCGCCTCAACGTCGTCACGCCAGATGGCATCTACGAGTTGGCAGGCTTGGACCAGTCGTGTCCAACTGGGTGCTTCATAGCTGCGGGCGAGCACAAGCTGGGCATCAGCAAGTCGGACCTTCGTGGGTTCAGGGGCGGTCTCTTCGGTCGGGAAGGCAATCGGTCGCGGATGAAAGTTATTAAACTCTTCAATTGCTCCTGGTTCACCGCGATGAATTGCGCGCATCAACTCCTTAGCTTGGTGCTTCAACTGGTCCAGGCTGGGACGAACGGGAAGTCGACGGTAAACAATGTCCTTCGTTACTGGTTGTTTTTTCCGGGGACTGCCTTGACGGGTGGGATTCTTGCGTTTTGACATTACGAGCCTCCTTTGGTAACGCCCGCTGTCCGCAAATGTTCGGGCAAAAGGAGGTTCGCACTGGAACCTGTAGTCGCAAGCGTAAATCAGGTGGACTCAGTCCTGTCCGCGGACGGGTGGCGGCCTGAACGCCGGCAAGAGCATAACCAGCGAGTCAATGCCGGGTCAACTGCACTCGGAATACTCTATTAAGTTCTTAGTAGAATGGTATTTAGTGAGTCTTAAGTGCGGTTGGTCCTACAGAAATTCACAACGAAACTGCAAGACACTAAGCAGAATTTGTATTGAAATTGATTCTCAGAATGCTATAGTCGCTGACAGCTGATTTCGAAGAGGTATCCCGATTCCTCACTGAATTGTAAGCGGCAAATTAAGTGAAATTTTAGTAAGTCTCCTGCCCCGGCAATATACCCCACGACTAATTGCTCCTGACCTTTTGGGAGAGGACTATGCGCAGATTACTGTTTCTTTTACTATGCGCCGGCGCCTTGTTACATGTTGGGGCAGCTCAAGTCTTCGCCGGTACGAACGATCCGATTCTATTAAGCCAAAAAACTTCTACCCGGGCTGTCGCCCTCGATGCGGTTAGCGCGAGCCCGGAACCATTTAGCCCTACCTCCAACAGCTTTTCAGACCAGCGCACTCGAGTGGTCCTTTTCGGCGTGAACGTAACCCTCGCAAGTGGTGAAACTGCGTCAGCGGTGAGTGCCACCGCCGAGGACGGCACGCACAAGATCTACGCCTTCCGGGTTGAATACGTCGCGCCAGTACCCAACCAACCAGGAGTTAACTACGTCGTAGTTCGCTTAGACGATCAACTGGGAAACGTTGGCGATGTTACTGTCAGCATAACTCTGCACGGACTGACAAGTAACAAGGTGAGGATTGGAATTGGTTCAGTTGGCGGCGGACCAGCAGACAATTGGTATGTAGCTCCGAATGGCTCGTCCTCGGGTTCCGGAAGCATTTCAAATCCGATCGATTTAGCCACAGCCTTGAATAATCCGCGCGCCACCCCGGGCAGTTTCACCTGGCTACGCGGCGGAACTTATCACGGTGCCTATCAGAGTACGCTCAGCGGCACGCAGGCCGCACCGATGCTGGTGAGGCAATACCCCGGCGAACGGGCAACCATCGACGGGAATGGTTTCATGGGACCATCACAAAACGCTGCGCTCGCGGTTTATGGCCAGTGGACCATCTATTGGGGCTTCGAAGTAATGAACTCGAATACGGACCGCAGCACGCCTGGTCCAGATGATTTTCGCCAGGCAGGCGTGGTAATCAAAGCGCCACACACCAAGTTTATCAACCTGGTGGTGCATGACACCGGCATGGGTTTCGGGTTTTGGACGGAGGCAGTTGATTCAGAGCTCTACGGCAACATCGTTTACAACTGCGGGTCCACAAACACTGCCACTGATAACCGGCACGGTCATGGTATCTACACGCAAAACGACAGCGGCACCAAGCTCATCCGCGACAACATAATCTTTAATCAATTTGGCATCGGCTTGAAGATCTATCCTAATCCCGGTGCCACAGTTGGCTACCAGGTGGAGGGCAACATCATCTTCAATAATGGTGTGTTGTCTGACCCGGAAGCGCGCCGCAACAACATCCTGGCATGGAGTTATGATCCCTTTGCTCTCTCAAATATCAATTTCCTCAAAAACTACACCTTCTTGAGCAACGCCGTACTCAACGCCGCCACCGTTGACGCAAACTTCAAAAAAGCGAATGTAACGCTGGGTCATCCCGATATGATCGACAATGGTGACCTATCTCTTACGGACAACTACTTCATCAGCGGCTCGCCGACATTAGCTATAGCAAAGTGGGACAACGTCACGGCGAGTGGGAATACGGTCGCCAGCCAGACAACAGACTTCTCACTGTTTGCGGACACACAGGCGCAGGCGCAAAGCTACTCTATTGACCGGCAAACTTACATCGGCAACCCGCTCATACTGCCGTTCGCGATTAACTATGGCGCCCTGAGTTTCACCGACTGGAAGCAGACTACGCGGTTGGATGCGAACAGTAGTTTCACAACGAATGCGCCAACCCAAACCAAGATAGTGGTCCGGCCCAATCTTTACGAACCAGGGCGGGCAAACATAGTTATTTACAACTGGGCCGGCACAAGTACGGTTAACGTTGATGTCAGCTCCGTGATGGGGGTGGGGGCACAATACGAAGTTCGTAACGTGCAGAATCTGTTTGCCGCACCGGTGCTCTCGGGCATTTACGGTGGTGGGACGCTCAAACTGCCGATGACTGGATCGAGTGTGGCAGTTCCAATTGGGTTCAGCTCGGCGCCTTCGCCCACGGGTCCTGGATTCAATGCCTTTGTGTTGGTTTCGAGTGGAGGCCAAACGCCAACCCCAACACCTACTCCCACACCGACACCAACTCCGACTCCAACGCCTACTCCCACTCCGACTCCGACTCCGACACCGACTCCGACACCAACCCCGACGCCAACACCTACGCCGACTCCGACTCCGACGCCCACTCCAACACCAACTCCAACCCCAACGCCCACACCTTCGCCAACACCGAAACCACGCCCAAGACCGAAATTGCTAGCGGAGGCAAACTCAACGCGTGCGCTCGCCCTCGACTCGGTAGTCTTTATGCGTGATCCTTTTTCGGTGGTTAATCCGCTTAACCTCAGTCCAGATCATCGGACAAGGCTAATGCTATTTGCGATGGATGCAGACTTGTTGCCCGGTGAGACTTTGGGGGTGGTGACGGCGACTGCGGAGGACGCGTTACACCGAGTCTATGCTCTCTCAGTCGAATACCTGGAGAAGGTACCACTCTTCGACTGGCTAACCCAGGTGAGTATTCGCCTGCCTGATCAGCTGACCAATGCGGGAGACGTAGATGTGTCGATCAGTATTGCGGGATTGGTAAGTAATAAGGTGCGGGTGACTATCCGATCCTGACGTTGTCCTTATTTCGTTGGCACTCCACTGATCACTCGCTGAGTGTAAGTTATATTTCCTGGACCAGTTTGCAGGAACGTTAAGGGAAAGAACAGAACCTCTCCGGGACTAAAGATGTTGTCCGCACCAGCACCCATGGTGATATAAGGACTCCCACCCTGCGCAAAACATTTCGTCTGCAATGAATTGCCAACGAAGCTTGCGTTGCTGACATTGTTCAGCACTAGCGTAATTGGCCCCTTTATCGATCCCATGGTTGTGTTTCCCACTGCCACTAACTGCAGTTGTAACTGCGGAAACAAAAAAGGAGACAGCGGCGACTTCGCCACGGGAGTCTTGCTGGTAATGTCTTCTCCGCAAGGTCTCGGTGGTGTAATGGCCAAGGGTCCACGACCCGGCGCCGGATCAAGGAACACCCGGTGCTTTGTATCGAAAACCATCATTGGCCCAATACGTGAAGTGGCGTACAAGTAAGAACTGTCGGGCGTAAGAGCAAGATTGGGTACTACCTCAGCCGCAAAAGGAAGCGTCCTGGTAGCGACTACTGTCCTGCTGGCCACGTCAATAATCTTTAGATCGTCAAACGCGGTAACATACGCAAATTTACCATCGGGTGAAATCGCTACTCCGTTTGGATATCCACCAGTGTTTGGGGCGCGAACCTGGATCCCCGCCACGATGGCTCTAGTTGCAGTATCCAATACCAGGACTTTTCCTTCTATTACCACCTCGGTTAAATAGGCAAAGGCCCCATCGGGTGTGAATGCTATCCTATGCACAAGACTGGTTGGAATTACATCCACCACCGTATTAGTTTCGGTTGAGATAACAAAGATATTACCGCCTGAAAAAGCGCCCGCCGTCGGTACGTATACGAATCTGCCGTCAGGAGTAACAGCAAGGTCTTCCGCTCCAGAATCCACCCCTCCATAGGGGATCGTGGTAACAACAGTATTGCTCGAGGTGTCGACGACCCCGATAAAACTCCTGAGCGGCTCGCCCGGCGATGAGCCCATGGTAACGTAGGCGAATCTACCTTTGGGATTCATTGCAATCGCTAATATAGGACGACCAACGGGAATGGTCGTCGCCAATGTGTTCGTCTCAGTGTCAATGACAGAGATTGTCTGCGACAGGTTGTTGACGAGGTAAACAAAAGTTCCGTCTGGTGTTACAGCAATTCCAGATGGCTCTTCATTAACTTGTATCGTAGCAATTTCAGTGTTCGTAGAGGTTCCCACGACGACGACGGTATTGGTAGGCTTAGCGGCATAAACATAGGACGCCGCTTGCGCGCTTGCGCAAACCAGCGATAGGAGAAACAAACCCGTTATCCAACGCGATAAACCCAGAGGCAAGGGAGCAGACACACGAATCCGTAGGGTACGCGTCCAGAGCGATCGCATATCAACTTTCATTTTCATTGATCCTCCTCCGGGGCTACCGAGGATCCGAACTTGCTCACTCGTCCGTGGCTAAACCCCGTGAAAGGCGCGAATCTGACTGAGCTTTCGCATCATCGTGGCCAAAAGCTCATCGCGCGAGGTGTTGATGAAGAAATGATTACCCGGAAAATTAACTAATTCGAAAATGTTTGCGGTGTGAATACGCCACCCGTCCAACATTTCGTGGTCTACCAGCGGATCATCGGTGCCACCAAATGCCGTCATCGGAATCGGCAAAGGCGCCTCTTCCACGTAAGGATAGGTCTCGATGAGGGTAAAGTCAGCACGAATCCCCGGCAAAATCAGTTCCATCAATTCCTTGCTTTCGAGGATTTCCTGGGGCAAACCACCGAGCGAGAAAAGTTCGTTCAGGAATTCATCCTCGGGTAAGTGATGAATCGGATGGGGGTCAGGCAGATGCGGTGCATGGCACCCAGAAACAAAAAGGTGCAACGGCAAGGGTAATGAGCGGGCCCTGAGTTGACGGCTCAGCTCAAAGCTCACGATTGCTCCCATGCTATGCCCGAAAAACGCGTAAGGTTTGTCGAGAAACGGAGCGATATCGTCGGCCAGATCCTTGGCCAGCCTATTTGACTCGTAATAAGGCGTTTCCCCAATCCGGATGCCCCTGCCGGGTAAATTGATGGCGCAGAACTCAATGTTCCCGGGGATAGAAGGCCACCATTGCTGGTAAACGTGAGTGCCACCTCCGGCATAAGGAAAACAGAACAGGCGCATCGAAGCGCGCGGGTTCGGCCTGGGCCAGGCCAGGTTCCGACTACTCGAAAGCGTTCTGGTCATTTATTTTCAGTTTCCGCTCAAAAGCAATAACAAGACAAATGAATTCACCACTTCCTGAGTGGTAAAGGCGCAGTGACCGTAACGTGAGACCGGAGCGGGAAACAGGTTGCCGCCGGGCTGAATGTTCAACTTGCCGAGGTAGAGAAGTTCATGGGCAAAAGGAATGATCGGATCGCCCGTCGTGTGCAGGGTAACCATCGGCCGTGTGAGGCGACCCGATGTTTCATATTGCCTGACGTTGTTCAGCGCCACCGAGCTGGCGGTAAAACGCTTCACCATCAAGTTCAGGCGCAGGTCGTTTGACGAGCCGACATAGATTCGATCGTGATTGTCGAAGGGGTTACCGCCCAACTTGCTGACACCATCGTTGGTGCCGAACACGTTGTACCAAAGCAGGCCCACGGTGGTGGCCGCGATAGTGTTGGAATCAGCCGGATCCGTCGGAGCGCCGGTGACCTTTAGTAGTTGGCGCGCGGCACTCGGATTCGCCTGCAGCGCCTGTGTGATCTTGGGAACATAGAGGGCATCCCAATTATCAATCACGTCGCTTGGTATTGTGATGGAGCTGCCGGGAATCACTCCGGGAAAGAAATAATCAAACACGACGCGGAAGTCGCCGATGTAGTTGAGCTGGCCGCGAAAACTACCAATTGGACCACACGCAGCCAAACCGCCCGTGAATAATTCCGGTGACCGCTCCATAAGAAGGGCTGTGACGATACCGCCTTCAGAAGCTCCGGTGGCAAAGGTTCGGCGCGCATGTGTTCCGGCAACAGCAGGAAAGGCTGCTACCAGTTCGCGAATGTCATCCACTCCCTCGATGATCGCCAGACCATTCTGGCGATAGCTGGTAGTGGCGAACGCGAACCCGAGAGACTGGACGAGGTCGGGCAGGTTAGTTCCATCAGGCGTCGTTAGGTTCTGAAAATCGAGTGGCTGATTGAACGCCGTGTAACCATGGGCCCAAACGACCAAATCACCGTTCCAGCCACTCGAGGGCACACAAATCTTGGATAGCGCTCCGCTGGGAAGTACTCCGTCCTGACACGGACCAATAACAACCGGCGGCGTTTGCGCGTAAACTGAGCTGGTACCAAAGGAGAGCAGAACCAGGGCGTAGACTAGTGCGAGCAAGATCATTCTCTGCATCGGCGTCGTCCTTTCTCCCAGGTCTACTGACCTGGATCGAAAAATGATCTCAATTATCCTGAAAAAGACAGAATACTTCGTGAAGCTTCGCGTACTGGAAGAAGAGTATCCAACGAGACGTCTATGTCAGGCAAGAGGTCTCGCCATCCCTTTATAAGGATGAAAGATGAAGGCGGAATGAAGGCCTAAGCTTCATCTTTCCGCCTTACGAGCTAACGTGCAGGACTAAGAACGAAGGTGCCAAGTTTTGTCGACGAGATCGTCAAACTGTTCACTCTGCCGTTGGCCACGTCAAAGCGAAAGAAGAGATCGTCGGGCACATTTTCAGCGCGAAAGTTTGTTTGTGAGACGGGCGCCAAGCGGTAGACGGGATTCTTAGGAATAGTCGCCACCAACTGTCCACCAATCAGCGCTATGTTTGCCTCGCCTTTAGGCTGACGTAACAAGTACTTGCCGGTGAACTTTTTCAGTTCAGCTTCACTGAGACTTACTCGGCCTGAACTCGAAGGACTGGAGTTGGGAGTTGGTTGCGTCTGCTGCACCGGACCACGCCCCGGCGCTCCCAAACGCGCTCTTTCGTTGCGAGTACTGTCGGGTACGGCCACTGACCTTTCGCTAAGTTGTCCGAAGGAGGCAGAAGCAAATTTGGTCGCGCCCACGTAGGCCCGGCCAATGCCTTCTCCGTTCGCCTGCTCATTGTTCACGATCAACTGACCATAGGTACCGTAATTGCCGGTGGTCACCACGTTGTAGGAACGAGGTGAAAGCTTGCCCCAACCTTCATAGGTGTTGCCATCCAACACCAGCGTGCCAAACTGGTTCACCGTGCCCATTTCCACTCGAACTACACCGCGCGCTACATCACGAAAGTTGTTAGAGGCGATCTTGACCTGCTTGTAAGCATAAGGTTGGGCCACAAAGTCGCGCTGGGTAGTTATCAGGATGTCGGCAGTGCCATCCGCCACCACCCGAGAGCCATTGAATTGATTATTTTGGATCACTATCTGCTCAAATGGTGCACTTTCAGAAATCAACAATACTGAAAGCGAGGTGTGCTCAAAACGATTGTTCTCCAGCGTGATCTCTTTGATGGGACGATACTGACCAGAAACCTCTTTAAAGCCAATCCCGTTGGTAATGGTGTTGTTCCGCAGCAACACCCGCTCACTGCCAATCATGTAAATATTATTCAGCTGTTCGGTGCGTGGCTGAACTAACTCAGAGTCGGTAAGCGTCACTTCCGCGGCATTGTTGGTGTTGATCGTCGGTGTATAGCCGGTGGTCGATGTAGCCGTCGACAAACGATTCGTTTCCACGTGAACGTTTGTAATGCGCACGCGCGTGATCAGCATTGATGGTCCACCATCGGTGTAGACCCCGGTGTCGAACCCCTTGATCGTCACGCGTTCGACGCCGAACTCGGCGCGCGGCGTTCCGCCCGGAGCATGAGAGAAATTCATGCTGATCGCTTTATCGTGTAAGTTTCCGGAAATGTCAGGACGTTCAATCTGGAGGTCGGTAACCAGGAGAGAACGCACGGCCTCGATCAGATGGTATCCCTGCCCGGACGCGATGAGCCTGACGGAATTCTGGCCTGCTCCTTTGAGCGTAGTCGGTTTGGTCACTCGCAACGTTGCCGACAAACGATAGGAACCGGCGGGTATAAAAACTGTACCGCCCGAACCGGGCACGTCATCGAGCGCGCGTTGAAAGGCCATCGTGTCGTCGTTGTTGTCCTGACCATTGGCGCCATATGAAGTGACGTTGATGGCCCTGACGCGGTCCGTCTGAGCTTGCAACTCCAGTGGACCATCGTGAATCTCAGAGGAAGAGAACACGGGCGCAGGCACAGGCTGAGCCGCTGTACCGGGATCAATCGTCTTAACCCTGGCGCTCCCGCAGGCAACCAACGAAAGCATGCTCACCAGTACAATACCGCAGCACCTGGGGGCGCGCGCTTTGAGACCTAGAACCATATCTATCAGTATCAGCCTAAATGGACCACTGCCGGTTGGCGATAGCCATTTGGTGTGATTATTCACTCCTCCATGCATAGGAAACCTCCATCTTCACGACTTTACTCATGATGACGGTTTCCAGCAATGGAGTTGCCAATCATGTCCTTCAACGGCAAGCGCCGCAACATAATCAGAACCTACCGACAATTCGTGCAGCGACCAATTGGCGGCGTTTGTGCCGTCGTTCCTCACCTTCAGCAGCCTCGCCGCCTCCTCCGGCAGCAGGGAAACATCGAATTCGCTAAGCGGAATTGAAAGTCCTTCTCCCTGCGCTTTCACGAACGCCTCTTTGCGCGTCCAACAAGTGAAGAACCCTTTCTGCCACTCATCTGGACCAAGCGTGCTCAGGTCATCCTGTTCCCGGGTGGAGAAGAAGTGTTTCGCTACCGTTTCGTTGGCCAGGTCTGAGCGCATTCTCTCGATGTCAATGCCAACTCTGCGCTGCCGCGTTACGGCGAACAGCGCTCGACTGTCCGCGTGCGACAGGTTGAATTCCAATGACCTGTCGCCGAGGCTGGTGCGTAGGGCAGGCTTACCGAATTCATTGTACATGAACCGGATTTGCTCCGGAGCCTGGACCAGGTAACAACCGAGAATCGCTCGCAGTAATCCTCGCGCGACGATAAAGCGATCGCACTCCCGTTGGAAATGAAACTTAAGAGCTCGTTGTTTCTCATCCGGAGCGAGCGTGCGCCAGAGGTCGAGAATCACCGAGGAAGGAGACTGCAGGGTGGCGAGCCAGACGTGTACCTCATCATCTTCGAGCCTGATAGGCTCCCTCAATGAGCGGTCGATAAACAGCTCATGGCCATCCGCCACCGCGGGTAATTCGGTTTTGAGCGTGACTTCAGATTGTCCCATTTTCATCAATTTGTGGGCCTCTAGACCGATAACTCGCAGCTGGGCAAGCCGCAGGCAACGGTAATAAATGCCGGGTGCTGGGGGAACATCTCGCCGAAGGACCCGGGAATTGAAAGTGCGGCCAGCTAAACCGAGAGAGTCGACAACTATCGCCTGGGCCTGATGCACCTAGTGTGAAGTGCAGGCCCAGAGTGCGGCCGTCGATGCCCGGTTATAAACTGGAACCGGAATTATTTTGTGAAACTCGTCAGTAAACGTGCCGTCCACGCGAATGCTGAATGCCAGCCCGCCATGTAGATCAGCTCCGTGAAATTGATTGCAGGTATCGAACCACGCGCTATATGAATCGACGTACCGCTTTTCGTTGTTAACCGGATTCAGAACGTAGAACGGTTTATTCTTATTGCTCCGGAACCAGATAAATTCGTGGCAAGTATTCTTGTACGGATGATCGCGATGCGCCGTTACCGCCCGACCGCAGTTGTCGTACATGATCATCATTCTGGCCGTCTTCTTGAACGGCAACGTGCCGATAAAATCCATCAGCAAGGAAAACTCTTCCGACTCTTCTGTCCTGGCCCACAATTCTGGTTTGTTCAGGTCGGTATAGCGATAAGGGCGCACTGACTTCGCGAGGTAGATTATTCTGGAACCCGGACGTGTCCGGGCGAATGGTTTCCTGGTTAACGCACCGGTATCAAATAGCTCATCATGCTTCTCGATGCGCTTGCCGATGAGTTCAGTCAAATATTTATCCAATGAAACGAGTCGCTCGACATCGATGAATTCATCAAGCGACTTGTAACAGGGATACTTAACCCTCGCGTCGACCTTCCATTTGACCTGGTTGACGACGACCGAGGCTGCGGCCCGGGTAGCTTCCTGGGCAGCTCTCTGCACTTTGTGCTTAACCTTGCCCGAGAGAGAAGGCATGGCGACAACAGCACCTTTAACGGATCTATCATTCCCTGACGGGAAGCGACGCTAGGCAAAATTCTCAGCCAGTCACTTTCCGCCAGGACCGTGTTCGTGCGAGGAGTTTCGAATAACTGTTTGCAACTTACCGGCCAACACATTTACGTGCGGCTCTTCAATCATAGACATGTGATCGCCCGGAATTGCATGCACCTCCAGGCCGCCAGCCGCCAACTCGCTCCAGTGCAATCGGCGATCGAGATATGACCTGGTGGTTGTTTCACTGGACCAGAGCAGAGTGATCTTTCCCTGATAGACGGTCGGTTTGTAATACAGCTCAGCCTGCGAATTCGCCTCGTAGACACGTCGCAAGTTTCGCTCGAACGACCCAACTTCGCTGTTTTTAGTGTCTGAGTGATCCCGTCGCAGAACACGGCGAATCCTGGCAGACAGATTTCGCGCTCGTTCCCGCAGATACCCAACCTGTTGCCCCGAATCACGCAAAAGCATATTGCCGAGGTGATAGTCAGCCAGGAGCGGCAAGCCCTGCCAGTGAATCTTTGGCATGTAGTCGATGCGACCAGGGCGATAACTGTCAATCAAGGCTAGCAGCGCCACTTCCTCACCAGCCTGTTTCAGTTGTTGGGCCATTTCGAAAGCGATGGTGCCGCCCAAACAGACGCCCCCCAGAAAATAGGGTCCCTCAGGTTGTAGCGCTCGTATCTCCTTGAGGTAGTGCGCGGCCATTTCCTCGACCCGAGTATGCGATTCCTCCTTGCCGTCCAAACCGGCGGGCTGAAGTCCATAGAACGGCTGGTCCGTGTTCATCCTGGCAGCAAGTGATTGATAGCTAACGAGGTTGGCGCCCAATGAATGCACACAAAAGAAAGGCGGCGCGGAGCCGACCGCCCGCAACGGAACCAGTGAGGACCAGGACGAACTCCAACCCTGTTCACGCAGGACAGTCGCCAGTTGCTCGATGGTCGGCGCCTGGAAAAGCACCGCGAGTGGCAGGCTACGTTCGAATACTTGTTCGATCTGCATAAACAAGCGCACCGCCATTAACGAGTGCCCGCCCAGGTCGAAGAAGTTGTCACGAATGCTAATTGGCTGATGGCCGAGTACCTTCTCCCAGATTTTGGTGAGCTGTAGTTCGAGGCTGTCTCGAGGCGCGAGGAAATCATCGCCAGAGATCTCGGTGTCAGCCGGCAGTGGCAGTCGCTTGCGATCAATCTTGCCGTTGGGTGTTAGCGGCAATTCGTCGAGCACAACGAAACGTGCCGGCACCATGTAGTCAGGTAAAAACTCTTTCAGGAAAATGCGCCATTCACCGGGCGACGGCAGCGCAAAAGCCACTGCGTCGCGATGTCCATTCTCACCGTTAGCAGTCGCGTGCGACAGCTTGTCCTGTCTGTTATGACCGTTACCGTTCGCTACCGCCTCATGCTTTCCAACCAAATAGGCCACCAGGCGCTTTTCTCCTGGGCGATCGTCGTCGCGAGCCAGCACCACAGCCTGCTTGACGTTCTCATGCTTGGTTAGGGCAGCCTCTACATCTCCAATTTCTATCCGGTAGCCACGAATCTTGACCTGGTAGTCAACCCGTTCCAGGTAGTGCAAACTACCCGTACTCGAGCGACGCACGCGGTCACCGGTGCGGTACATAAGGGCACTGGCGTCCTGGGCAAACGGATCGGGCACAAACTTTTCGTTAGTCAGTTCAGGCCGGTTGTGATAACCGCGCGCAACGCCGTCGCCGGCAATATAAAGTTCTCCCGCAACGCCCGCTGGAACCAACTGCTTCTGCTCATCCAGTAGGTAGAATTGCGTGTTGCCAATCGGGCGGCCCAACTCCACCACCGGAGACTGACCGCCCGGCATGACGCGGTGCACACTGGACCAGATCGTCGTTTCCGTTGGTCCATACATGTTCCATAGCTCAGTTGATCGTTCAAGAATCTGATGGGCCAACTCTCTCGTTAGGGCCTCGCCGCCGCACAAGGCCTTCAGGCGGGGGATCGATCTCCCAGAGTCCACGAGCATGCGCCAGGTAGCCGGTGTTGCCTGCATCACTGTTGCTCGGGAAGTAAGCAGCAACTCGCTCAAGGCGCTCGCATCCACTACCGCTTCTCGAGGTGCAATCTCCAGGCGGCCGCCAACGATCAAAGGCAGGTAGAGTTCAAGACCGGCGATATCAAACGACAAGGTAGTAACCGCCACCAACACGTCACTCTCAGTCAGTCCCGGTTCATGTTTCATCGACCAGAGGAAATTGACCAAAGCACGGTGTTCGATGAGCACTCCCTTAGGTTGGCCGGTCGATCCGGAGGTGTAGATGATGTAGGCCAAATCAACGGGGGCTACCACCAGCTCGCCTTTTTCCGCACTGCACGAAGCAACCGCCTCCCAGTCACGATCGAGGCTAAGTACTTCGGCGCTGGTCTCTGGCAGAGCGCTAAGCAAGCTGCTTTGCGTCAACACCAGGGGAACTGCGGAATCCTGCAACATGAAGGAGATTCTCTCAGGCGGGTAGACCGGATCCAGTGGCAAATAGGCTGCTCCTGCCTTGAGTACTCCGAGCAGCGCAATCACCATCTCCACTGATCGCTCGACTAGAATTGCAACGAACTCGCCCCGGGCAATTCCTTTTGTGTGCAGGTAGTTGGCGAGTTGAGTTGATCGCTCATCGAGTTCCTGGTAGGTGAGTTCTCTTCCCTGGCAAGACACTGCAACCTTATGAGGTGTGCGTACCGCCTGGGCCGCGAACAATTCAGGTAGACACTTATCACTTGGGTAGGAGAGGGCGCTGTCATTCCATTTGCTGACCAGGTCTCGTTGCTCTTCAGCGGTAAGGTACTGAATCTCTTGCACCCGTTGATTGCTGTCACGACAAACTGCGGCAAGCACCTGACCGTAATGACGCATCATTCGTTCGATAGTGGACGCGTCAAACAAATCACTGTTGTACTCAAGCACGATCACCAGGCCATCCGGAGATTCCGCCAGTTCAACGGTTAGCCCATAACGCGCGACGGCGCTCTCTTCGCCTTCTGGAACCAGGCTCTGCCCGGGTAAGCCTTTAGGCATGTTCTGGAAAATGAAAAGAGTTTGAAACAGAGGCGTGCGACTCACGTCCCGCTCAGGCTGTAATTCTTCCACCAGCTTTTCAAACGGTACTTCCTGGTTGCTGTACGCCTGTAAAGTGGTCTCTTTGACTCTACCGATCAATTCCTGAAATGTCGGATTACCGGAAAGATCGGTTCGTAACACGAGTGTATTCAGGAAGTTCCCGATCAAAGGTTCAGTCTCGCGTCGGGTGCGTCCGGCGATCGGCGAGCCAACCACAATGTCAGTTTGTCCGGTGTAACGGCTGAATAGTACCTGGAAGGCGGCCAGTAAGGTCATAAAGAGAGTTGCGCCATTGCGATCACTCAACGCCTTCAAGTTGTCTTGCAAAGATCTCTCGAGTTGCAAGCGTTGATAGGCACCGCGAGTCGTTTGCATCGAGGGATGGGGATGATCGGTGGGAAACTCGAGTGCTTCCGGTACACCCGCAAGTTGTTTACGCCAATACTCAAGTTGCTGGCCCATCACCTCGGTGGCCAAATACTCGCGCTGCCAGACAGCATAATCGGCATACTGAATCTCGAGTTCCGGCAGCGTCGACTCTTTACCTTCATAGAAAGCTTTGTAGAGTTCAAAAAATTCCGTGAGCAGTATGCCGATGGACCACCCATCACCAATGATATGGTGCATGGTGAACATCAATAGGTGCTCAGCCGCCGACAATTTGACTATGCCGTAACGAAGCAGAGGCCCGCTGGCCAGATCAAAGATCACCTTCGATTCCGCCAGCAGAATTCGGCGCTTTTCCGCAGACTGTTCCGCCGCTGGTAGCTCACTGAGGTCGTGCCATATGGGTGGCGGCGCAGACTCAACCGGCGCAATCGCCTGGATCGGTTCGCCGTCCACCACGGGAAAACTCGTCCGCAGCGTCTCGTGACGCCGCCAGATCTCTCTGAAGCAACGTTCGACCAACTCCACATCGAGTGGTCCATCGACCCTCTTACAGCGGGCAATGTTGTAGACCGAACTGTTAGGTTCTAACTGGTCCAAAAACCAGAGTCGCTGTTGAGAATAGGAGAGTGGCGGATTGATCGTGGGATCCCGGCGCGGAATTGAGGGGGTCGCGGCGACGCCCTGCTGCTTCAGAAGCAGTGCGAGCAAAGCCCGTTTGTCAGCCGAGAGGTTGGTGGGGTCTGAAATACTCTTCATCTTGCTGTGATTATTGCTTGAGGAGTTAGTAGGGGCGTTCCTCCGTGGGCGCCCGACTTTGCTGTAACGTCTAGTCTGAAGAAGAGCGGGCGACCACGGAGGGACGCCCCTACAAGTCGACTTAGCTTTCTCTCAGCGCGGCGTTACGACGGTTTGATTGCAAGCGAATGCCGGCCCGCCGCAATCCCTGTTGCGAAGCAGCATGCGAAGTCTGTTCGTATCGGAGGTAATCGGCCAGACTGTTGATCGTCGGGTAGCGGAACAACTCCAGCATCGCAATCTTCCGTTCAAACTTCTGTTCCAGCTGGATTCTCACCTGGGCCATCAAGAGAGAGTTGCCGCCGAGATCGAAGAAGTTGTCATAACGCCTGATGCGATCGACTCGTAAATTTGCGCGCCAGATCTCCGCAATCTGTTGTTCAAGTTCATTCTGCGGCGCGGATGAAGGATCAGCTGATAGCTGCGATTTAACGCCCGGTGCGGGTAAGCGGCGGCTGTCGACCTTACCACTCGATGTTAGCGGTAAGGCGTCGAGGGTCACGAATTGACTCGGCACCATATAGTCGGGAAGTTGGGCCAGAAGATGATTACGCCATGCGTTCACCAGTGCTTCACCATTATGCTCACGACGATTGCTAGCCGTTGACCCCTTGGGAACAACGTAACCCACCAATCGTTTGTCGCCAGTGACGTCCTCACGCACCACCACTGCAGCCTGGTGCACTCCTTCGTGTTCCGCCAAGACTGCCTCGATCTCACCCGCTTCAATGCGATAGCCACGAATCTTGACCTGGTGGTCCAGGCGGCCCAAATATTCCAGATCGCCCCCGGTCTTGAGACGGACACAGTCGC
Organism: Pyrinomonadaceae bacterium; assembly: GCA_035263325.1. GTDB lineage: Bacteria > Acidobacteriota > Blastocatellia > Pyrinomonadales > Pyrinomonadaceae > PSRF01. The sequence continues at coordinate 17,182 of DATFRK010000056.1, forward strand.
CGGTGCGATACACCCTGGTCTTACGGCCATCACTGAAGACGTAGTCAACAAACTTTTCCGCCGTCAAATCCGTCCGCTTGAGATAACCGCGCGCGACTCCAGTACCCCCGATTAACAACTCGCCGGGTACGCCGGGCGGAACGAGCCGCATATGCTTGTCGACAATGTAGACTTCAGTGTTGAGCGTTGGTTGGCCGATCGGGATCGTGGCTCCGCCCGTTAAGGTGGACCTTACTCGATGCATCGACGAATAGATGGTAGTCTCGGTAGGTCCGTAGCCATTCCAGACACCTGCGCTTCGCTCCAACAGTTGAGCAGCAAGTTCTCTCGTTAGTACTTCGCCACCGCACAATACTTTCAATTGCGAATGCCCGGCCCACCCGGTATCAACCAGCATGCGCCACATCGTCGGCGTGGCTTGCATCATGGTCGCCTGCGTGCGCTCAAGCAGCAAGCGCAACTGCTGCACATCAAGGATCTCTTCTCTCCGTGCAATCACCAGGCTAGCGCCACTGAGCAAGGGGAGAAAGAGGTCAACTCCAGCGATATCAAACGACAGCGTGGTTACGGCAACGAGCGTGTCCGGCTCACCCAGCTCAAATTCCTGACACATCGCCAACATGAGATTTGTCAGCGACCGCTGTTCGACCATCACCCCCTTCGGCTTGCCAGTTGAGCCGGAGGTGTAGATTACGTAGGCCAAGCTGTCCGGTAACAATTGCGCGCCGGGGTTCTTTTTACTTTCATGGGCCAGGAGCTGCTGATCTTTATCCACGGTGACGACACGGACATTGGCGTGCAGGGCAGTGTCGGCAAGAGTTGACTCATCAGTCACCAATGCAGCTACACCAGCGTCGCTCAGCATGAACTTGAGCCGCTCCGAGGGAAGCAGTGGATCCATCGGCAGGTAGGCGCCGCCGGCTTTCAAGATCGCCAGTACAGCCACCACCATATTCACACTACGCTCAAGTAAAACTCCCACCACCACTTCTGGCCCAACGCCAAGGTTTTGCAAATGATGGGCTAGTTGGTTCGCTCGTTCATTCAACTCGGCGTAAGTCAGCTGCTCATCGCCGCACTCCAGGGCAACTTTCGCACTGGCCCGCTGGACCTGCTCTTCGAACAAGGACACGACATTGGCCGTTTGAAGTTCGGGCAGCGGTCTATACCTTGAAAGTTCAAGCCCGGTTCGTTCTGAGTCCGTCAACAAGTCGAGCTCAGACACCCGTTGTTCTGCATTGGATACGATCGTTTCCAACAGTCGCTCGTAGTGGTGCAACATCTGAGCGACGGTATTTTCGTCAAATAGATCCGTGTTGTATTGGAACGCCAGCTCAATCCGATCCTGGTTTTCACGCGCGGTCAGTGACAAGTCAAACTTTGCTGTATCGCTCGAGCCGCTAATTTCAGTTGTAGCCATCTCTGCAATGCTGAAATCTGCCTCCGGCACGTTCAGCACGCTAAACATGATCTGGAACAACGGTGAACGACTCAGGTCGCGGCGCGGTTGCAGTTCTTCCACTAATCTTTCGAAGGGAACTTCCTGGTTGGCATAGGCGTCCAAGGTTAGTTCGCGCACCTGGTCGAGTAACGTGCGGAAGGTCGGATTTCCGCTCAGGTCAGTTCTCAAAACCAACGTGTTAACGAAGAAACCAATCAGGTCCTCCAGCTCACGTCGATTCCGGCCCGCAATTGGAGAACCAACGGTGATGTCCTCACTGGCACTGTAACGGGATAACAATACAGCGAACGCTGACAGCA
>DATFRK010000057.1:0-3957 GCA_035263325.1 Pyrinomonadaceae bacterium
CCCAACCCTCCGCCGAAAATCTACAAAACATGCAGCGAGCGCGGATTGAGTTGACGGCGGCCGGAAAAGGAATCGATGGAGTTCGGAGGGAATTTCGTTTCCCGCTAGAGATCTTGATGGTTGTCGTTGGTCTTGTGCTGATCATCTCTTGCGCGAACATTGCCAACCTGCTGTTGGCACGGGCGGCGGTTCGTAAGAAGGAGATCGCCCTTCGCCTCGCGCTCGGCGCCCGCCGCGGCAGTCTTATTCGTCAATTGATAACTGAGAGTCTTATTCTGGCGTTTCTCGGTGGCGCTGCCGGGCTAGCCCTGGCCTGGTGGGGAAGTCAGTTGTTAATCACGATGGCCTCAAGTGGACCACGGCCACTGCCGCTTGAAGTAACTCCGAATGCGCGCATTTTGGGGTTCAGCCTGCTCGTGTCTGTGCTTTCGGCGCTGGTCTTTGGCGCCACTCCGGCTCTCCATGCAACTAGCGTCGACCTGAATGCCACGCTGAAAGATGGCAAGGGAACACTACACGCAAACTCTCAGAGTCGAATTGGTCGAGCGCTGGTGGTTGCCCAGGTTGCCCTGTCTCTGATGCTGATGGTCGGCGCGGGTCTTTTTGTTCGCACGCTCATTAATCTGCAGGACATTCCCACGGGATTCAATGAAGCGAACGTGACTCTTCTCCAGATTGACACAGCCACGACTGGTTATAAAGAAGCGCAAATGGCAAACCTTCTGGTAGAAGCAGAGGATCGTGTCAAACAGGTGCCGGGCGTCGACGCTGCGGCTTTTTCATTCTTCACGTTCAACCAGGGTGGCTGGACCAGCTTCCTCTTTACTCAAGACCAGACGCCGCCAGCAGGCGAAGCTCGCCTCGTCAGGCAAAATGTGGTCGGCGATGACTACTTTAGAGCGATGGGTGTGCCGCTCGTGAGTGGTCGCAGCTTCAACCGCATGGATACGGCGACATCGCAGAAGGTTGCGATTGTCAGTGAGACGATGGCTCAACGTTTTTATCCGAATAGTTCTGCCCTTGGCCGACACATCGGGAAGAGTGCCGAAGCGCCAGGAGAGATGGAGATTGTAGGTGTAGTGAAGGATGTGAAGTACGAGAGTCTCACCGAAGAGCCGCGCCCGATGGTCTATTTTCCGCTTCAGCAACGTTCTCAACCACTCAGCAATTTAATCCTGAGAATATCAGGCAATCCGCGGACAGTTGTACCAGCCGTGCGCAGTACTTTGAAGGAGGTCAATACCAGGTTACCCATCGATGATGTGGTGAGTCTCGAGGATCAGATCTCGCGCTCGCTGGTGCAACAAAAGCTGATCGCCCGGCTGGCGTCTTTCTTTGGTTTGCTCGCCATGTTACTGGCCTGTATCGGTCTGTATGGTGTGCTGTCCTACTCAGTGGCCCGCCGCCGCAACGAAATCGGTATTCGCCTGGCTCTTGGTGCAAGTACTCTGGACGTGCTCAGGTTAGTGCTGAGAAATGGCATGACCTTAACACTTATCGGGCTGGCGCTGGGACTGCTTGGTTCGTTTGCGCTAACGCGTTTGATAGCAACTTTACTGTTCGGCGTGAAAAGCACAGATGCGATGACGTTTGTCGTAGTGTCCCTAATGCTGGTCGTAGTAGCGCTGTTTGCCTGCTTCATACCTGCCCGCCGGGCTACCCGCGTTGATCCATTGATTGCGTTGCGCTATGAGTGAGGGGCTAGCTTGATTGGCTAAGTGCCAGGCTGGGATAGCCACGGGCTGAGCATTGACCCCTCGGGAACATTGGAGAGACCAGAACGGTTATTGCCCCTCTATCGGAGTAACCATTCAAAGTCAATTTGATAGACCGCCTAATACGAAAATTCGTCGCCCTCATCAGTCGTATTTTGTTTTCTGCTGCGATTTTTGCTTGACACTAATACCTCACAGGCAGAAAATGCGCATACCACGTTTCATGCTCCCTGGGTTTTCACGGTTTCTGAATTGGTCTTACCAGCACGACACGAAAATTGAAAGCTGTTTGACAGGCGATTCTCGAAATCGCCGCGCGAGGCCGCACCGGGATCTGGCATAAATTAGTCTGCGCTGAGGAATCCTTCATTCCTAAGCAACGGGATTATCTTCACGTTTTATCGTCCTTCGTTATCTTCTTTCTGAAAGCAAATTCCCAACCTTGGATTTCGCAGCCTGGACTATGGAGGTAGAAAATGATCTCTTCAACGTGGCAATTGCGCCTAACCTTACTGGCGACATTCTTTTTCGCTTTCGTGTCGCTGGCGTCAGCGCAAGACTATCGCGGCAAAGTACAAGGCTCCGTCAGGGACGAAAATGGTGGCGCTATCGTCGGCGCACAAGTCGTGCTCCGCAACACAAAGACTGGCGTTGAGGTAACACGACAATCGGACAGCGAAGGACGATTCGTCTTCGACTTCATCGAACCAGGCGACTATATATTGACCGCCGAACAGTCTGGCTTCAAAAAAGCGGTCCAGGAAAATATAGAAGTCCGCGTTCGGGGAGACATTGCCGTGCAGCTCAACATGGCGGTCGGCGGAGTAACTGAAACCGTTACCGTCGAATCTGCGCCGGTGGCCGTGCAGTTCAATTCGAGTAGTACCCAGTTGACAGTTGAGAACAAAGTTATCGATCAACTGCCAATTCGCGGTCGCAACCCTTACAACGTTGCCACCTTGGATCCGACCGTTTCACCCGGTACGGGCTCCACGTCCAATGAGAATCGACCCTACCACCACGCCTATGCCAGTGACATCGATGTAGGCGGCCAAACTACCAGGGCGAATGACGTTCTGCTTGACGGCGTGCCGCTGGTTTCGAGCTATAAGAGTTCTTACACGCCAGCGTTGGATGCGGTTCAGGAAGTGACATTCCAGAAGAACGCGGTCGACTCAGAATACGGCTACAGCGCCGGCGGAGTGATCGTATTGAATATGAAGTCAGGCACGAACGACTTCCACGGCTCAGCCATCGCCAATTGGCGTAATCCCAGGTTCAACGCCTTGACTGACCCGACAATCAAACGGACAGTCGGCGCCGACGAGACCAATTTTCGCGGTACCAACCTGAAGATTTACGGCGGCACGATCGGTGGGCCAATAATCAAGAACAAGCTATTTACTTTTACCTCCTATGAACATTGGAACGACGCCTCTCCGCTCCCGTTCACGTTGACTGTACCGACAGCACTCGAACGAACCGGGGACTTTAGTCAATCGAGCAGAAACGGTGTCATACGCGACATCTACGATCCGACAACCGCAGTCACCACCAGTGGTACGCGGACCAAGTTTGCTGGAAACAAGATCCCCAGTACAAAATTTGACCCCACCGCCTTGAAACTGCTCGCGCAGATTCCTTTGCCTAACTTACCGGGAAGTCAAGATAACCTGCAGGGCTTCAAGGTTAACGAAACTACCTATTGGAATTTCTCAGAACGCCTCGACTGGAACTACTCGGAGAAGTGGAAAACGTTCATACGCTACGGGCACTTCAAAGCCCACCTGCTTGAGGCAAATCCATTCGAGGGCGAGATGATGCCACTCAACGGGAGCAATCGTTATGGGCTAAGTATCGCAGCCGATACGGTCTATACGATTTCACCAAAGTGGGTGCTGAATCTACGCGCCAATTATCACCAGTTGACCGATGAGTACGCCGCCCCGCCTTCGCTGATTGGCAAAGAAGGCATTGCCGATCTATTTCCGACAAACTTTTGGACCTCGCTCTATACCTTCGACCAGTATTACTATCCTGCCTTTGACGTTGGTAGCAGCCGTCTTGGCCGTCCCGGGCGCGAGTTCTGGCAACACCCACAAGGTTACGGCGGCTCGGTACGTATGAACTATTACCAGGGTACTCACTCGCTCAAGTTTGGCGGTGAGTATCGCGTCGACAAGGGTAAGGGGGCGCGCTTTGAGCCGCTTACCTTCAACATCAAACAGGCACTAACCGCTAA
>DATFRK010000058.1:0-4992 GCA_035263325.1 Pyrinomonadaceae bacterium
ATGTTGTCGGATCGAACATCGACACTTTGTTCTCGCGTCCGTTGCTGGTGAAACCGTGTTTGAATTCGGAGGCGATCGCGATCCCGTGAACGCCTGGCGTGTCGGTGATAGTGCCGATCAGTTTCCCGTTATCGGCATCAACCACATCCACTTGAGTGCCGTGGGACAAGTAGAGCCGACGCGCCGCACTGTCGATAGTCACGTAGTCAAACCCGCCATTGCCTGGAACCGGGTAGCGAGTCTCGAGTTTGTAAGTTGTACTGCCCTGGAATGTCATCATGGCCACAGCTATGGCTATTAGTGCGCTCTTTATGCTTAACATTGGGCTCCTTCCTTTCTAGAGGGTTGTTTTGGTTATTCCGGTCGTTTGAGTTTTTCGCCGTTCGGTCCCACTTGGATCTCGGAGCGCTTGTAGCCACGTTTTACATGCCCTTCATACGCGACAAGCGTTCCGTTCTTCGTTAATGATTCGACCACCTGAATCGTTCCCGCGCCCGCCGCTTTCTTGAGAGCGTCCTGGACGGCAGCTGGTAGTGTATCGAGGGCCACTTCTTCTTCGACTTCCACGACGTTGCCGTCTTTGTCGATCAGGATGTCCTTCGCATGTCCGTTTATCTCCAGCGACGCCTCGTAGAATCTTTGGCCATGTTCAACTTCCGTCGCAAAGCCCTTGATCGTGGCTCCTTCGCTTTCTTTGGCAACAGTCTTTTCCACCGCCGCCGGTAGTTGAGCGCGACTGATCTTTTTCTCTTGAGCAATGGCTGCTGAAAAGGTGAGGGCGATTAGGGCGACGGCTCCGAGGAGTTTTGCGCAACTCCAAATCCCACCAACGGAAGTTGGTGGATGATTCATGTCCAGCCTACAAGCAAACGTCTGGCTTATCTTAGTAATCCTGTCATCCTGCCGTGGACCGTCCTCAGACAGGATCTGAACCATCCACCAACTGCCGTTGGTGGGATTAGCGTTGTGGAACAAACTGTTAGCGAGAATTTGAAGAACGCGACTCATGGTGATACTCCTTTCAAGGGTGGTGTCTCAAAGATTTGTCTCTCTGCCAGCGGATTCTCTGTGCAACACCGCGTAGACCGTCGGGGTCACAATTAGTGATAGCCCGAGGGCCATCGTTAAACCACCGATGACTGCGATGGCCAAAGGTTGTAACAACTCGGAACCGGCGCCGAAGGCCAACGCCAACGGCAGCATGCCTAACATCGCGGCCAACGAAGTCATGAGCACAGGACGAAAACGTCGCCGTCCAGAGCGCAACAACGCCTCGCGCAGCGTATCGCCGGCAGCAAGGTGCTCCTCAACCGCATCGAGCATCAAAATCCCGTTCTTGGCGACGATACCGACAATCATGATCATGCCCATCAACGACACGACATTTAGCGTTGATCCGGTTATGAGCAGGGCGAGCAACACACCGCTCAACGCCAAGACGGCGCCGGTGACGATAGCAATCGGATGAGCGTAAGAACGAAATTCAATTAACAGCGTGATGAAGACGAGTAATACAGCGAGCAGCAGAGCCATCATCAGTTCTCGAAAACTACGTTGCTGTTCCTGGTACAGGCCGCCAAATTCGATCGTCATTCCCGGCGGTAACTTCACATCCTTGGCCAGTTGATTTTGGATCTGCCGGATCGCTGTGCCGAGATCCGTTCCTTCCAGGCGCCCGGTAACCGCAACCATCTGGCGCAAATTCTCGCGGGCGATCTCCGCCTGGCCCTGGTCGTACTCAATGTCGGCTACTTGATCAAGACGGAACAGTTGCCCCGAAGTTGAACGAACTTGCAGGGCGCGTACCTTGTCGAGCGAAGTGCGCACCTCAGCAGGAAAGATCACCCGCACCCTGATCAAGCGGTCCTGTTGCAAAATCGAAGAACTGGCTTCGCCCGACATGGCCGTAGTTATCGTGGTGGCGACGTCGTTGGCATTCACGTCAAACTTAGCTGCCCGCTGTGGATCAATCTTGAAAGTGACTGCTGGCCCACTAATCACTACACCGTTCAGAGTGTCGACCACGCCGGGAACTTTTTTGATGGAGGCTTCAACTTCATCCGCCTTTGCTTGCAGTGCCGCTGCGTCTTCGCTGAAGAGTTTGACTTCGATTGGTTCTGGATTGCCCTGTAGATCGCCGATAACGTCTGGGAGGATGCCGACAAATTCTATATCTAAGGCAGGTTCAGACTTCTCGATGTCCTTGCGAAGCGCGGCGATCACTTCTTCCGTGCTGCGTTCATGACCTGGTTTCAGCTTGACGGCAAAATCACCGGTGTTTGGCTCCGTCACGAATAGACCCATCTCCAGACCCGTGCGCCGCGAATAACTCTCCACTTCAGGCGTTTTCAGGAGCAACTCCTCGACGTGCCGGAGCATGCGGTCAGTTTCACTGAGCGATGATCCGGCAGGCGCCAGGTAGTCGAGCACAAAAGCACTCTCATCGAATTCCGGCAAGAACTCCGATCCTAGAGTGCGATAGAGAAGGTATGAGCCGCTGAGAACGATGACGATCGTGATACCCACGAACCAGCGGTTGTCGAGCGCGAAAGTTAGCAGCGACTCGTAACGCCGAATAATCGCGCCGAGAAATCTTCCATGACTCTCCTCATCCTCAGCTTCCCTGGGTTCCGGCTTGGCGCTAACAAATCGCTCTGCCAGTACTGGTGTGAATGCAAGTGCCAGGACCAGCGACGTCAAAAGCGCGACCGACATCGTCAGGGCCAAAGAGCGGAAGAAGACGCCGGTGACACCGGTCAACAGAGTCAAGGGGAGAAAAACGACCACCGGTGTGATCGTCGAGCCGATGATCGGAATCGTAATTTCCGACACAGCACTCTGCACCGCCTGGCGCCGCGATTGTCCGCGCGACATGTGAGTGTAGATATTTTCCACCACGACAATAGCATCGTCGATCACGAGCCCGATCGCGGCCGCCACTCCGCCCAGGGTCATCAGATCGAAACTAAGGCCAGTCAGCCACATCGCCAGGAAGGTGACGAGGACGGTAACTGGAATCACCAGGATGGCGACGAAGGTGGTGCCCCAATTGCGTAGAAACGCGTAGAGGATCACTACCGAGAGTAAAAGGCCGACAAGGATCGAGTCGCGTACAGACTTTATCGACTCGCGCACCAGTAGCGATTGATCGTAATAGGCAGCGACGCGCACGTCTTTGGGAATTTGCCCGCCCATTGAAGCTAGCGCGGCCTTAACTCCATCGACCACCGCGACGGTGTTGGCATCAGGTTGGCGGTTAATGTTCACCAGTGCCGCAGGACGTCCGTCGGCGGTGACGATCGTGTATTGAGGTTCGACGCCAGGGGCAACTGTGGCGACGTCGGCGACTAAGACTGGAGCATTGTTTACCGTCGCCACTACAATGTTATTGAGTTCTTCGGGTCGTTTTGCCTGGCCGCTTACCAACGCGAGTTCTAATTGGTGGTTCTCTTCGATCAACCCCGGCGACACAATGATGTTGGAATTGCGAATGGCCTCGACTACCTGCTGGGCGGAGACGTTGTGGGCTGTTAGTCGTTCCGGGTCAATGGTGACGTGGAATTCTTTTACTTTGCCACCAGCCACGCCGACGATAGCGACGCCGGGCAAACGGGCGAGTTGCGGACGCACTACGTAGGTGGCGAGATCTCTGAGGCTAGCCTCGTCACGTTTATCCGACGTCAGGCTATAACCCACCACGGGAAATATGGCGAAGGTCAAACGTTCTACATTTCTGATCTCAGCGGTTGGAGGCAGCGTGGACAAGAGCTGGGAGAGGCGGGCCTGGACCAGTTGCAGCTCCTGGAGAATGTTTCCGTTCCAATCAAAATAGAGATTGATCTCCGAGGAGCCGCGGGCTGTTTTGGACTTGATGCGGGCAATGCCGGGAATTCCATTCATCGCCTCTTCAATGGGTCGGGTTACGGTGACAAGGGTTTGCGAGGCAGGAGCTTCGCCGTTATCAATAATGATGACGATGCGTGGGAAATCTGTCTGCGGGAAGACAGCGATTGGGAGTTGCCAGACAGAATAAAGTCCAGCAGCGCAGAGCAGCGCTACGATTACCACGATCGCGCGGGATTGAGTTGAAACGACGCGGGCAAGCATAGCTTTATGGTCTTTGGTCTTGGGGCTTTGGCCTTGGGGTTTGTACTTTGTCAGTGGTCAGTGGTTAGTGGTTGTTGTGTTTAGTAGTTGGTAGCATTAAATAGGTCCAATAGGTCGAATAGGTCCTATACAACCCGGTCCTATACAAACTCACTCTTCTCAGCCACCACAGACTACTGACCACCAACCACTAACTACTGACAACTGACCAATAACAAACCCCTGAGACCTCACTTCTCATCTTCTTCTTTCTTCTGCTCGCCTTCCTCTTTCTTCTCTTCAGTTGAAACTTTTGTCCCGTCGGCAAGAGCGTAGTTACCTTCAATCACTACCGTCTCACCACCTTGTAAGCCTTCGACAATCTCAATCTTGTCAGCCGTGCGAATGCCAATCGTGACCTTCGTTTCATGCACCACGTTTTGCGCATCGACAACCATCACTGTTCCTTCGTTGCCATTGCTAGATTCGAGCGTTACTGCCGAGGCGGGCACGAGAATCGCGTCGTTCTTCGAATTGGCAAAAACGGTCACCTGGGCTGCTCCATTGGCGCGCAACTTTCCCGCACTGTTGCCCAACGTCACCCAAACTTCGACTGTCCGGCTGGCTGGATCGCTGGAACGGCTGAGCAAGGTAATCTGCCCCTTCATTTCCTCGGCAGAAGTATCGGTAGGCACAACCGTAGCGGCATCACCGGGCTTCAGTTGCGCCGCTACTGTGTCAGCAAACGGCGCCTTCACAATGACCGTACTGGTATCGGCAATGGTCACCAGCTTCCCGCCGGCGGAAGCGAATTCACCTTCGTATTGAAATTGATCGATGACTATGCCGGTGATGGGAGAACGGATCGTGGCATAGCTTAACTGTGCGTCGAGTGTGGCCAGGTGT
>DATFRK010000059.1:0-8635 GCA_035263325.1 Pyrinomonadaceae bacterium
TGCAAATAGCATTGCGGCGATCATTATCGCCGGCCAACAGCATTTCAGTTTCCGCCTGAGACAAATCGTGTTCGAGACGCTCATGTAGAGCGGTTAGTTCCTTGATCGAAGTTTCGTCTTCTTCGGCAAACTCAAAGAGCACTTCTGCGTCGGCGACCTGCGATTCGAAATATTCCTGACGTTCAATCTTCTTTTCGAGACGGCTGCGAACCTGTAACAACTTCTGCGCGGCCTCTTGATCGTTCCAGAAGTCGGGGGCGGAAGCCTGCGCTTCGATCCTGTCTAGCTCTTCACGACTAGCCGGGACATCAAAGAAACCTCCCGAGTTGTTCAACTCTACCTTTGAGGTTATCGAATAAGGTTCTTAGTTCCTGGATTGATAAAGTGTCAGTCATCTTACGTTTGTGATACTCCTTCGCCGATAAAAGGTTGCCGCGAAAACTACGATCGTGATCAACGTACAAAACTCGACAAACAGATCTCCGTGCTTTGTGTAAAAGGTGTCGCTCTTTAAGTACGGACTAACGTTCCAAATTCGTACCTCAGGTTGATAGCCATCAGTCATGTCCACAACGAAACCATCAGGCCTAATCGAGGCTGATATTCCTGTGTTCGTCACCCGTAGCAGCGGGCGGCCATTCTCAACCGCGCGGAAGATCGCGTTCGAGAGGTGTTGGCGCATCACCGCTGTTGGTCCAAGGTAGCCATCGTTCGAGATGTTGATCAGCGCATCGGCTCCTTCACTCGTAAGTCTCCGCGCAATCGATGGGTAGGCCGATTCGATGCAGATGAAGACGCCTATTCGATGATTGCCAATGGGCATCAACGTGTACTTGTCTCCCGGAGTGAACTCCCCAACCAGTCCGGATATCAAAGATCCTCCCAACCATTGTGGGAGCGGCACATATTCGCCAAACGGCATTAGGCGAATCTTATCATATTGCGCGATCAGCCGACCTTCTTCATTTATTAGCAGGGCTGAATTGTAGCCTCCTTGATTCGGCGCAGGTTCGAGCGAATTAAAGAGGAGATAGGTGTGATTCTCTCGCGCGAAGTTGCCCACCAGTTCCTGGAAAGTATGGTCGGAGGCATAGGTGAAGTTCATCGGTGATTCGGGCCAGACCACCAGTCGAGGAAGGCCATCGTTCGGTAACGTCTTGAGTGCTTCACGACTCATCGACAGGTGACGTTCGAGTAGTTGCTGGGTCTCTTCCGTACTCTTCACCAGGTTCATCGGCACGTTTGGTTGGATGGCGACCACATGCAGATAGGGAGGAGTGGTGGGGGTCGAGCTGCGGCCCAACGATAGCAGCGTCACCACTGCGACGACGACTACAACCAATGCTGCGAGAGCAACTGACCACGGACGTCTTTTCAGGATCGCAAAAACGAGGGCGCTGTTGACGCTGAGGATCATGAAGCCAACAGCGTAAACACCTCCCCACGTGGCCGGTTGAATCAAGCGCCCGTCGAGTGCCAGGCCCTGTGAATAACCGATGGCGTTCCACAATTGGCCGGTGACTTCCAGTCGCGCCCACTCCGAGGTGGCCCAAAAGAACGGTGCGACCAGAATGGCAACGTGACCCCAGCGCTTAATTGCCACTGCCGTGAGTAGCGCAAACAGGCCAGGGAAGGCGCCAACGAGCAGTGCGCCGGGAAGCAAAAGTAAATATGACAGCAACGGCGACAGCTCACCGTAATGAATCATCGAGTAGGTGAGCCAACTGCAGGAGACGTAAAAGAAGATGGAACCTGCGACCCATCCGAGAATGAAGGCGCGGACTGGACTGGGCCGGCGTACCACCACGTAGAGGAGTGGTCCAAGGGCAAACCACGCCAAAAAGTAGCAGCTGAAGTTGGGAAATGAAAGAATCAGAAGAACCGCGCTGGTCACGGCAGCGGCCCATTCGGCGAGGGTGGGGGCTTCGGCGCGAGCGAGTGAGGTAACTCTGGTAATCCAGCCAGGCTTAGTTGCCGTCCCGGTGGCAATGGCATCTTGCATCGCCGCCGAGTTTAGCGGCATTCGCTGAACTCACAAAATGTTTGGGGGCAGGCAGCAGAATCACTCAACTCACAAAAGTGGCGCAAGTTGAAAAGGGCGACAGCGCAGTTAACTCAACTCACAACAAACAGCCCTATTCATTGCCGTTACTTTTTTCCAAAAATTTTTTTCGACTTTGAGTGCTGTGATCTGTCAGGGTGCTTCAATTGAGACTGCTTATGACGCAAAAAGACAGAATCCGTCACTGCTAAAGTGACAAATTCTGTCTGCTGCCAAAACTGGGAACTCTACAAAGTTGCAGGCAAGTATGTGGAATCTACATATCCGACGAACGTGCGCGAGTATAAATGCAGGAGAACCCAGCCATTTCTGACTGGGTTCGCGATTCGGGGGGAAGCACTGAAGGAACGCTCGGGGAGTAGCTGGCGCAGCGGCAGGCAGCGCTCAGAGGAATGTTGGCGGCGGGGGCACGGTCAACTTGCTTCGTATCTTCCGTGCGTGCCGATTTGTTATTGAGCACCTCGCGTGCCACAGAAAATTTTTCTGGAATCCAAACTTCATTGGCATTAAGAGCAATTCGCATTGGTCCATTAACTTGGTGAGTTTCTTCTCATACTCGTGAGCGAACTCCTAAATGCGGGAGAACCCAGTCATTTCTGACCGGGTTCACGATTCGGGGGGAAGCACTGAAGGAACGCTCGGGGGGTAGCTGGCGCAGCGGCAGGCGGCGCTCAGAGAATTGTTGGCGGCGGGGGCACGGTCAACTTGCTTCGTCTATTCCGTGTCGTGCCGCTTAGCTATTGAGCACCTCGCGTGCCACAGATCGCGCCAGCGCGCTTGCGAGGCAAAAAAGTAAGGCGACTTCCACCTGGAAATCGCCTTACTTCTGGTCCAACTCTAAAACTGTTCTAGTGGTCCTTTTCTAAAGTTCGTGAAAGGACCAGACGCTAGTTACTCATTGTCACCTGGCGCTGTAACGCGATCGCCTCCGGGTTGTTTGGATCTATCGTGATCGCACTTTGGGCGTACTTCCTTGCTTCACCCCGATCGCCGCGCTCCAGAAAAATCTTGCCGAGAAGAATGTGAGCATCAATTAACTTTGGATCCCAGAAGATCGCTGTCTTGAGGGCGGCTATGGCCGCCTCCTGGTCGCTGCGGCGCAGGTTGATGCGGCCGCTGAGGAGATAAGCCTCCGCGTTTGTCGGCTCGATCATGACGACGCGGTGCAGCTCCGGCAGGGCTTCATCATCCCGTCCCGCCTGGTAGAGTTCACGCGCCTTTACCAGCATGTCCTGGCCTCCGGAACCACCCGACTCCGCGACTTCTGCTGCCTGGCTTCCCCGAACGAGGCCAACGACGTCCTCCCGATTTAGCACATCACGCATACGCAAGTTAACGCCAGTCGTGGTCTGTGACTTTTGCCATTCGGTCTGCCACTTGGCGTAATTCTGCAGATAACGACGGGCCTGGTCATCAGCGGCCGTGGCTGCTTCAGTCTTACCAACCTTCTCCAGCGACTTGGCAAACAGAAAATAGGCCTGACCGTCGCGCGGATCCGAAGTGATCACGGGGCGGAGTTGATCGGCTGCTTCGGAATACTTGTTCTGGAGAAACAGTGCATAACCGTAGTTGAAATGCACCATCTGATCTTGCGGTGCTGATTCAGCGGCACGTGACAGAAATGACGTGCCTTGCGTCAATAATCTGGTGCGTTCTTCGTCCTTCTTGTCTTCACGGGCCGCCTGAACGGCGACGGCGCCCGCATTGTTGTAGACGCCAATCAAAGGTAGTTCGGATGAGAGCGGAACGACGGTGGCCAGCGAGCGGCTGTAGTCACCAATCTTGGCATAACCGAGACTGGCATAGAACGCAGCCTCAGCGTAGTGCGGGTCCTTCTTCTGCAGCTTCGAGAAATATTCAGTTGAGTCTTTCCACTTGCCGTCAAGCATGTAAAAGCGACCCAACTCAAAAGCGGCTTGCGGATAGACGGCCCCGCCACTTGCTTCTTCGAAAAGCCGGAGCGCGTTTTTCAGGTAGTTAGCTCTTCTCGGATCGCGCTCGTTCATTTGCACACCCTTCACATAGGCTTCAAAGGCCCGCTGCGGAATTTTGGTGGCTTCCTGGACCAGTTGATTTTGTGAGAAGGGCAGGGCCTTGTCGCGTTGATAGAGAATCTGGTACGCGAGCCGGCCATGTATATCTTGCAGGTTCGTCAAGGCGCCACCGTAGTCAAACTGCCGCGTGGCCCAGGCGCCATCCATCACTTCCCCGAGGGTTCTCCCTTCGTTGACTCGAATTACGCGGGCAGTGACCTGGACGAAACCCTCGACCGGGTTTTTATCCTTGTCCTTGGTGTTGTCTTGAGCGGGTGGAGGCGTGACCTGGTAGCTTCCGATCACAATCATTGTGGCCTTGGCTTGACGAGCCAGTTTGATGGCAGTCGCTCGGGACGGAATCACTGTTTCAGGCAGCCGCAGTCGTTGATAAACGAGTTCACGCTCATCGCTGGAAACCACGATCAACCCGGGCTTGTTGAGCAGGTCAGCTAACGAATCGGCGAAGCTCTCGCCGACCCAGTTGTACTCCGGTCGATTGGAAGTATTTTCAAAGGGCAGCACCATCACCACGTCGGCAGCTGCATTCTGTGCGCGGCCGGCTGTGGCCCCGAACGACACGAGCAAAAGCAGGAGGAAAATGCGCAGACAAAATCTCATAAGACTCAAAAACTCCTACGAAATAAGCGAAACCCGGGAGCGGTTGGATGCCAACGGCTCAGTAAGCGGTTGTTAGACGCCCAGACCCGAAAAAGCCACTCTACCAGAACAACACAGTTAGTACCATCAGGCTCCAAAAAGGGTCGATAGCAAAATACCCTAGGCTTTAGCCCGGGGTATTTAGCTTCTGCATAACCAGCGGCGGCGGTTTCTTAATGAGATACCCCCGGCTTCAGCCGGTGGAGTTTCAGCTTCCGCGTAACCAGCGGCGGCGTTCTTAATTTAGATACCCCCCGGCTTCAGCCAGGGGAGTTTCAGCTTCCGCGTAACCAGCGGCGGCGTTCTTAATTTAGATACCCCCCGGCTTCAGCCAGGGGAGTTTCACTTTCAACCTACTGCCGTCCGAGGGCAAAGTAGCGAGAAATTGAAACTCCACCGACTGAAGTCGGTGGTATCCCCGAGTAAGTAGTGGCAAGAAGGTAGGTAAAAAATTGAAGGACCGCCGACTTAAGTCGGTGGTATCCCCGCAGTAAGTGGTGGCAAGAAGGTAGGTAAAAATTGAAGGACCGCCGACTGAAGTCGGTGGTATCCCCGCAGTAAGTGGTGGCAGGTGGTGCTAGGAAGGAGGTAGGTACAAATTGAAACTCCACCTAGTGAAGTCGGTGGTATTTGGAGCCGCCAATTACATGGGATACGTGGCGGTCAGGACTGCATCTTGATCGTTGATCGGGTCTATTCCCAACTCGGAGTCGCGCTCCACTTCCCTGGCGAGAAGGTGTAAAGCACCCTCGATGTCCACCGGCCTGGAGAACAGGTAACCCTGGCCGTACTCACAACCAAGCGCTTTCAATTGCTGGTGCTGTTCCTCAGTCTCGATACCCTCAGCGATCACTTGCATGCCGAGGTTCCGCGCCAGGGTGGCAATCGTGCGGACGATTTCAGAGTTGTCATCCACGGTGCTCATGCGCCCGACAAACGAGCGGTCGATCTTGAGGTAGTTGAGTGGGAACCGATGCAGGTAACTGAGCGAGGAGTAACCAGTACCAAAATCATCGATACTCAGCTGCACCCCGAGTGCCCGTAACTGCCTGAACATGATCGTTGCTGCTTCAGCGTTTTCCATCACCACGCTTTCGGTGATCTCGAGCTTTAAGCAGTGCGGATTGAGTTTGCTCCGGGTCAGGGCCCCCTTTATTTGTTCTACCAGGTCTGGTTGAGAAACCTGTCTGCCGGAGAGATTCACGCTCAAGCTCAGCGAACGGTGGCCGGGCGAGTGTACTTGCCACTCGCGAATTCGCTTGCAAGCTTCTTCCAGCACCCACTGTCCGATGGGTACGATGAGACCAGTCTCTTCGGCAACGGGGATGAAATCGTTGGGGGAAACTAAACCACGGCGTGGGTGATTCCAACGCACGAGCGCTTCGAAGCCAGCCAGCCGTCCAGTCTCAAGTGCGATAATCGGTTGATAGTGAATGGCGAATTCCATGTTTTCGACGGCTTTGCGCAGATCGCTTTCCAGTTGCAAGCGCGAAACAGCCCGAGCGTGCATACCGGAGTCGAACATCTCGTAGCGAGCCTTGCCATTCTCTTTAGCGCGATACATCGCCGTGTCAGCATCACGCAGAATATCTTCAGAACGATCGTAACCACTCGAACTCAGCGCAATACCAATACTCGCGCTGGCAAATGCGGAGTTCCTATCCAAGACAAAAGGTTGCGTAAGTTCTTCGTGAATTCGTTCCGCAACGCGGATAGCGTCCGTCGTATCGGCAATACCACTCAGTAAGATGGCGAACTCATCACCGCCAAAGCGTGAAAGCGTATCCACAGGTCGCAATGTCTTTTCCAAACGCTCAGCGAAAGCCACCAATAACAAGTCGCCGTGAGTGTGGCCCAGGCTGTCGTTGATGTTCTTAAAGCGATCGAGATCGAGGAACAGCACTGCGAACAGGTGATCGGGCCGCCGTTTTGAACTTTCGATTTCCGCCTTCAGTAATTCAGTGAACATCGCCCGGTTGGGCAGACCAGTCAGGGAGTCATGGAATGCGGCGTGTCGGAAGTGATCCTTGGTCTCTTCCAACACCCGACTGATGCGCTCTTGTTCGACGATATAGTTGTTTAGTTCCAGTACGTGACGTTCTGCCTGTTCGGCACGGTCGTGTTCCAACTCGGCTCGCCGGCGTTCGGCCTCCTCCGAAGCGCGCGCGGCCGCCTTTACTTCGCGTAGATAGCGGTCGTAACTGAAATAGACGATTGCCAGCAGCGGGACAACCCCGATGAGTGCGTACAGGCGGGCGGTGCCGACACTGCTCACAATAATTCCGGCACCTGCTGCACCGGCGAAATAGGTAATCGACATCCAGAGGAAATTGCGACTCCACATCTGCCATATCGATTGATTGTCCTTGAGCGCATTCGCTATCGCGCCAATACCGGTATGAGAAAAATAGTGGACCAGGCCCATTAGACTGAGTCCAATGATGGCAACCCATGGACCCCGATGAAAGAGGTCCGTGGTTGAACCGAAAACCAGGTTCAGCACTGTGGCCGTCAGGAAGACGGCACAGGCCAACGCGCCACCACCGAAGGAGACGGTTCTGAGCTTCCGGCTGATTCTCAGTCCGGAAGCCACTCCGGCCATCGCGCCCAGGAGGCACGCCGCTTCGCCGCCGTAAAGCAATAAAGTGATGTAGACAAAAGTATCGTCGACCGTGATGTTGCAGTTGATCTTCGGTATCGGTATGGCGACTCGGGAGCCAATGACGCCGGTTACGATAACGAGTAAGAGGAAGTAGCGATCAATTTTGTGGACGGGGAGGTTATTTACGGCGTGAGCACAGATCAGGGCACCTGCAGTGACTATGAGCCACATGTAGATCCCGGTCCATTGTTTTCTTAGACTTGTCATGTCCGCACAGCCCATGAAAAACGAGGGGTTGGAAAAGCGCTTTTACTGCATCCCAGTTCCATCGTCCCCAAGTGGACAGTCATCACCCAAGGCATAACCGTCTCCCAAAGCGTAGCCATCACCCAAAGCGTAGCCGTCGCCCAAAGCGTAGCCATCGCCGAGAGCAAAGCCGTCGCCGAGTAGGAGAACGTTACTCATGAAGATCGAACCGCCGCCTAAAGGCGTGCCATCGCTTCTCATCAAGTAACCACCGAGGGTCAGGCCCGGCTTGGTCCACATGCTGCCGTTGAGGTTCTGGGTTGTTAAGCCCTCAACGACGCCATCACCGAGCAGGTAACCTTTGCCGTAACTAACTTGATACTTCGTAATCAAGTCCTTGCCGGTAATGCATGTATGGTTAAGGATTAATCCCTGGGCCCAGGGAAAATTGAAAGCTGAGATTGTCGTTTCAGGGGCAGGAGCAGACTGAGTTAGTAGATTGGATCCAAAGGAAGGTCCGAGAAGACCAAGGAGCACATCGGTCTTCACAAGCTTCCCCAGGGTGACGGCTCCGGCGATATTCAGTTGACCGGCGCCCTGGTCCAGTGTGTTGTACCCGGCTAGAGGCTGGGCCGTATACATCAGGACCATCTTGACCATGTTTGGTGTGAGCTTGGGATTTGCTTGCAGCAGCAGAGCTGCAGCGCCTGACACCATTGGGGTCGACATTGAAGTACCACTCAGGTACATCAACTTCATGTTGTTGGTTGAGTACTTATGAGTTTCCAGCTCCGGATACTCATTAACCAGTTTGTTGCCAGCGGCCTCCGCCGAGATGATCTTGTTTCCCGGCGCTACGAGGTCGGGTTTGATGACGTTGTCGAAATGCTTCAAACCATAATCGTCAACTGCGAAACTGCGAGTTGGTCCACGTGAACTATAGCTGGTCACGGAGTCGTCAGTGCGTGGATCTGTGCCGTAAGAATTGCTCGTGCCAACAGTGATGGCCGATGGCTCATTGCCGGGGCAGTG
>DATFRK010000060.1:0-3781 GCA_035263325.1 Pyrinomonadaceae bacterium
CGTAATGTAAAGTCCATCTTCACCTGTCGAAAGGAAATGTAATCCAAGCGTTGTCTTCCCTGTTCCGGGCTCACCATGAACAAGGTAAACACGTCCAGGTAAGAGACCGCCCTGCAGGATATGGTCCAGCCCAGGAATTCCACTGGAAACACGCATAAATTCTTAAAGTCCATCCTCGTGAGAAGGGAATACGCTCCGGTACGAGTTTTCGAACAATGTGTCACTTGAGATGCCGATCATTCGCCTTTGACAAACGCTCACCGATTTCCCGACGCACCTTGTAGCATTGCCGGGTCCCGATCGTAGGTAGGTGCGTTAGTCACAAGCCGATCGACGTATTTCGCGGCAGTCTCCCGGCCGTCATACTTCGAAAGCAGGACCAGCATGCGCGGTCCAGAAGGTGAAGCCGGTTGAAGGTGGACGTAGGCCCGTCAGCACGACGGGAATCGCAGCTATGCTGAGTACGATCCACCGGTACATCCGCGTTACCCTGCCCATGGGCGGCAAAGCGGCTGCTTTACAGCAATCGACAGCTCTTGAATAAACGTGAGTTTGCCGCTGGATGGAATGGCCATATTACTGCCGTGCAACGTAAATCTGCCGGCGCGAAGCAGACTAAGAATCTCGCGTCGCTGGAGCGCGTTTGATTCGATTTCGACGTAAACCGGTTTCCTGGCCTGTCCAATTTTGTGAAAGTCGACGCCGCAATACGCTACGGTTTTCAAATTCGACATTCGTACGTGCCGCAAAAGCTGAAAGGACTCCGCTCTCGGCGCGACCGTCCCATCGTAGCGTCCATTCCACACTTCGATGCCGTCGAGTTCCGTTTTGATGGTTCCGATCATGTTGATGCTGCCCACCGGCGGATGTGCAAGTACGGCAATGCCGCCCGCTTCGTGTATTCCGCCTACAAGCTGTTCCATCGTCGAAGCGCGCACGCGCTTCGTTATGCCGTAGCCGAGAATGTGAATGCTGCCGCCTTTCAGCGCGAACTCTAGTCCGGGAATTACGAGGAAATTGTTGCTGGAAAGAGAGTCGCAAATAGCGACGTATTCCTGCATGCGCTGTTCATCGAAAACCTCGGCATGATCGCTGACTGCAATAAACGCCATGCCTGCATCCCTGAACGTTTGAACTATCCGCTCAAGCGATTCCTCACCGTCGGAGAACTGGCTATGGACGTGAAGTACACCGCGCATGGCGCGGTTACCTCGCGACTTTGAACATCTCTTTGACTTCGACAGGGACCTCGGCGTCTCGCGTTTGCGGTTTGGTGGCAATCGTCTTCAAACCAACATATGCCAAATACAGAATTTCCACGGACGCAAGCGCAGACGTAAAGATTACCCAAGCCATACCGATTGCCTCATATATGTTCATCTCGCCTCCGAGAGCTCTGCAGCGGTGAAGTAACGGACACAAAGGTTGTGCAACTCAAGCACCATGGCGGCAAATGCATCCACCCCGATGAGTGGCTGCTTTAGACGACGCGAACATGGTATTTCCGTTCCCATTGGCCTATCGAACAAGTCATTTTTCTGGGTACCCGCATACTTTCCGGGCGGTGTCTTGCGTCCAAATTTATAAGAGTTGTTTTTTGCGCGTAGCGGCTTTTTGGAAAAAGCCGCTTGAAGGAAAGGAGTTCTGTATGAGTAACGCAGGCTTTTTCGACGCTGCGAGAAACCGTTTCAGAACCGGGCTCGCGGAAATCGATCGGAAATGGGGCTGGTATCTTGCCTTAGGAGCTTTCTTGATAGTACTGGGCGTAATCGCCTCGGGAGCGGCGGTCGCGACGACCTTAGTCTCTGTTGTGGTGTTCGGCTGGATACTGCTTATCGCCGGCGCCGCATTGGTCGTTCTTTCGTTTCTAACGGGTAGGTGGAGCGGTTTCCTGCTAAGTCTGGCGGCGGGAATCCTCAGCATTATCGCTGGACTCACGATGCTGAGTTTTCCAGTCTCCGGCGCAGTTGCTATCACCCTGATGTTTGGGACGATATTGATAGCAGCCGGTATCTATCGGTCGGTGGCGTCCATTGTCATGCAATTTCCGAACTGGGGATGGTCGGTTCTAAGCGGAATCGTAGCTATTGCACTAGGTTTTATGCTGGTGAGGAATTGGCAAACCACCAGCCTTTACTTCCTGGGTCTCGCGGTCGGAATCGACCTCATTCTCCACGGCTTGGCTTGGATCACTTTCTCAATGAGGGTTCACAGTCTGGCGGGAGAGGTGGGAATTACAGACAAAGATCGTCGTGCAGCTTGATTTGGCGACGGAAGCAAAATTCGCTTGAAGGAACCTGGTCGGGAACTAGTTTGCACGTTTCGTCCACGACGCGCGAGTCTGTGTGATCGGTATGAAATTGCCGAAAGCACAGACCCGCAAGTTTAGGCCTTACGCAGTTCGGCGGGGTTGGCCGGAGTGTGAATTCATGAATTCGTTCAGTTCCTTCTCCGCTTGGTCACGTTTGTAACCGTAGCGTTCCTGCAACTTACCAATCATCTTCTCAGCCTCACCTTGAATGTGAGCGAGGTCGTCATCGGTAAGCTTCCCCCACCGGCTGCGGACTTCGCCTTTCAACTGGTTCCATCTGCCCCTAAAGATCTCAGGATTCATGGAAATCTCCTTTTACGGTATTTCAGACCGATCTCGGAGTGCACATATCCTGCCAATTGCGACCGGCGAATACGTCAGTAGTGGATTCTTTGACGGTATGAATCGGAGCAAATTCTTCGATGAATTGTTTGTGCCAGAACTCAAACACGAGCAAAGACCACGCTTCTTGATAACCCGAATACTTCCCCTTCTCTTGCAGACTCACAATTTCCTCTACAGCTTGCGGATCGAAGAATTGTTTGCAAGCGGAATGGCGCGCGAGCAAGGTGTCACGGACAAAATCCCGGAGCTCGAACCGCAACCAGCTATCGGCGGGAATTGGAAAACCCTTCTTCCTGCGATGCAGGATCGACCGTGGTAGCTCGTCTGCCATGGCCTTTCGCAAGATCCATTTCCCTTGGTGCTCGCGCACTTTCATGTCGTCCGGCAAACCGGCAATGTATTCCACCAGTTTGTGATCCAGAAAAGGCACACGAAGCTCGACCGCAGTGGCCATCGTCATCTTGTCAGCTTTTAGGAGTAAGTCTTCCGGGAGCCAGATCTTCGCGTCCACATAGAGCATTCGGTTCAGGGCAGACGTGTCGGCCACTTTGCTGAAGTAATCGCTGAAGATTTCGTCCATCCGATTGTTGCATTTCTGCACACGGTCAGCCCCGGTTAGTGCGAGCCGCGTTTCTAAAGGAATGCCTTTGACCATGCCGCGATAGTGATCTTCGATGCTCTTCCCCGCACGCCGCAGATACCCACGGACTCGATTGCTGAGGGGCAGGTACGCTAATGCAGGAAACGCAGATGCCAGTGGCCCGGTACGACTGCGCATTTTTTCGAGTGCGAGAGTCTTGCGATACAAGGTGTAGCCGGCCATGGTCTCATCAGCGCCTTCACCGGAAAGGACAACCGTGATGTAGTTCCGGGCAAGTTTCGAGATGAAATAGAGAGGAATACAAGTCGGATCCGCCATCGGCTCGTCAAGATGAGAAACCATTGTTGGTATGGCATTTCGAAAATCGTCGGCTGTCATGCGGAATTCGTGATGATCCGCGCCGAAGTGAGCTGCTGCCTCGCGTGCAAATGAAAACTCGTTTGCTTCATCAATCTCCGCCTTCGCAGGTCCGCTCGCCTCATATCCTACGCTGAATGTCTTGACCCGCACTCCGCCAGTGATTT
>DATFRK010000061.1:0-6010 GCA_035263325.1 Pyrinomonadaceae bacterium
GTTTTTGTTCTTTTACTATTGGCGGCGACGCCCTTTGTCGCCCAGGATCCCAAGCCGCCTTCGCATGCCGAGATTCTGCGCGGCGAGTATGGACGTTATCGCGCTAACAATGACCTGCTCTTTT
Source organism: Pyrinomonadaceae bacterium (assembly GCA_035263325.1). Lineage (GTDB taxonomy): Bacteria > Acidobacteriota > Blastocatellia > Pyrinomonadales > Pyrinomonadaceae > PSRF01. The sequence continues at coordinate 125 of DATFRK010000061.1, forward strand.
ATCATCTTGACGTGCGCGTCGATCCCGAGAAGAAGTATCTGAGCGGCAGCACCCTGGTCCGCTTCAAAATGTTGCAGGAAGACAACCGCATCCAGTTGGACTTGCACGAAGCTTTGAAAGTCGATCGGATTCTGTTTGGCCCAAATAAGACGGAACTCAAGTATCAACGTGACTCCGGCGCTGTGTTTGTTGATTTTCCGGAAACGTTGAAAGCCGGCCAGGTTTACGAGATCCAGTTCTACTACTCCGGCAACCCGCTCGAGACTGGCCGTTTCGGAGGCATCGCCTTTCGCAAAGATCCGGCCGGGCGACCATGGATCAATACTGCCTGCGAAGGCGAAGGCGCGAGTATCTGGTGGCCCAACAAGGACCAGTGGCGCGACGAAGTGGAGTCGATGAAGATCAGCGTCTCGATACCTAACAATCTCGTCGACGTATCGAATGGCAAGTTCCTGGGCAAAACTGACCTGGGAGACGGTTATACACGCTGGGACTGGTTGGTCCAATACCCCATCAACAACTACTGCGTTTCCCTCAACATCGGCAATTACGTCCACTTCAGCGACAAGTTGAAGGACCTGCCGCTTGATTTCTACGCCTTGCCGGAGGATCTCGAGAAGGCCAAGAAGCAGTTCGCCCAGGTCAAGGGCATGCTGGAAGCTTACGAACACTACTTCGGCGAATACCCGTTCAAGAAAGATGGCTACAAGTTAATTCAAGCACCTTACTCGGGCATGGAACACCAGAGCGCCGTGACCTACGGTAACCATTTCGCCAATGGTTATCTCGAGCGCGACTGGACCGGCGTGGGTATCAGTCCGCGATTCGACTTCATCATTATTCACGAAAGTGGACACGAATGGTTCGGCAACAGTGTTTCGGCCGCCGACACCGCTGACATGTGGATTCACGAAGGTTGGACCACTTACCTTGAATGTCTGTACGTGGAATACATGTTCGGAAAAGCGGATGGACTGAAGTACACCAACGGTTACAAGTCAAAAGTGCGCAACCGCCAACCAATCGTGCCGCAGCGCGGCATCAACGCCACTCCACCCCAGGACATGTACTTCAAAGGCGCGCTCTTTATTAATACGTTACGGAGTATTGTTGATGACGATAAACGTTGGTGGGCAGTGTTGCGTGGTTTCTACCAGCAGTTCAAGTATCAAAACATCATGACCGAGGATGTTGAGCGCTACTTTAGTCAACACATCGGGAAGAACCTCGCACCAGTGTTCAATCAGTACTTGCGGCACACGGCGTTGCCGGTATTGGAGTTGAAGTTTTCGGACGGTGCGGTCGCGTATCGCTGGAAGGTTGATGAAGCTGGTTTTACGATGCCCGTACGGGTGGGCAAGAAAGACCAGTGGCAGATCATCCAACCAACCAGCGAGTGGCAGACGATGAAGACACCTCTCGGGAAAGATGAATTTGACGTTGCGACGGATCTTTATTTTGTGGATGTGAGCAAGGCTTGACTGCCTGCCCACAGTCAATTCATGAATTGATTTATGAGGTCAGTAGGGGAAGATCAGCGGGGGTGCGCCCAGAGGCAAGAATGGTGAATTGAGTTCCCAAGTCGCTTACCCCCTTCCTGACTGCGCAATTTTTATGAGCGAGTTTTCCTCTTTCCAACTGCGCAATTCTTGCCAGTTGGAGCTGGTAATGACTGTCTACCCGTTGAGTTGATCGCCACATAAAAAGGCCACCTAAATGCTGAAATCCTTCTATGGTCCCTTTGTCTTAACAGTTGGAGGAATGCTCTTCTACCATGTCTCCCAGAAGTCAGTTCCTCGGGAAATCAACCCGTTTATCGCCACAATCATTGCTTACCTCGCTGGAATTGTTGTGTGCTCGGTGTTCGCCTTCACTTATTCGGAAGACAAATCATTCGCCGCTTCACTTAAACATGTGAACTGGGCAGTATTTGCCCTCGGGGCAGCCGCTGCTTTCATTGAGGTGGGCTTTATGCTGGTCTATCGAGTCGGTTGGAGGATAAGCTTGGCAGCAGTCGCCACCAACGTTGCGGCTACCGTCGTCCTGATCCCGATTGGGATCCTCATTTTCAAGGAACAGTTATCGCTCCGAAACATCATTGGCGTGATCTTTTGCCTGGCCGGATTAATCCTCGTAGTTCGTGATTAGTCACGGTTCCAACTGGAGGACGAATTAGCCATGAACACAGCCCCCGCCGTACTTGCTGCCGATGAGCCCAAGTTCTACCAACCGATTCTCCTCGGTGGAGCGATCGCCGGCAGTCTCGATCTGACCGGTGCCATGGTTACAGCATGGTTGCGCACTGGGACCACACCAGTGCAACTGCTGCAGTTCGTGGCGAGTGGGCTGCTGGGACCTGCGGCTTTTAGTGGCGGGGCGAAAACTGCCGCGGTGGGTGCAGTCTCACACTATTTCATTGCGACCACAGTCACTGCCGTATATTTCCTGGCCAGTCGTAAGATCAAGTTTTTAACTGCCCAGCCGGTTGTCGCCGGCCTGCTCTACGGGATTGCGGTCTACTTGTTCATGAACTTTGTGGTCTTGCCCTTTTCCAGGGTGACGCGTGGCCATCCGACATTGACAGGACGCTTGATTGGCATGCTCGTCATCATGTTCTGTATCGGCTTGCCGATAGCACTGATCGTTAGACGGTTTTCGAAATAGAGAATTCCGACTCGTAGGTGGTACGGACTTTGTTCTTTGTATTTTGTTCTTCGTTCTTCGAACTTTTCTTGAGTTGACTGAAACGTTTGGGCTTGGGCAAAACGCAAACTAAGAACCAAGCACAAAGTACAAAGTACTAAAAAAAGGAGTCCATCATGAAAAGATCAGTCACCTCTGTTCTGCTCACGACGGGGATGGCCCTGTTTATTGCCTGCCAAACAACCCACGCTCAGTCCCCTACGCAATCACGACCTACGTCCGAACAATCGTTGGAGGCCCTGGTAAACGAAGTACGTCAGCTGCGGGCCATGCTGCAAAGACTAAATAAGGGGCAAGTAATGCTCGAGCGACTAAAGTTGGAGCAAGAACAAGTCGCTCGGCTTACGCGCGAATTGAACAACGTCACGGATACGCTCAGCGAGACCAGGTTGCAAAAGGGAAAGATGCAACAACTGCTACCGGGACTGGAGCGCGCTGTTGAGGCCGGCACAACAAACGATAAGGACCTGCTGGCGCTAAAGGCAGATCTCAATGCCTGTACCCAGCGTGAACAAATGCTGACTGACAGGGAGACTCGACTCGCAAATGATTTGAACAATGCCCAGTCCAGGTTGACAGTCTTGAGCGAACGCTTAAACGCACTTGAGCTGGAACTGGCACCAGAATAACCAGGGCGTTCAGGAATTCACTTGCTTTCCGCGAACCAAATGAAATAGAGTTCCGTCCCTCAAGCCCTTTATCTCTCTGCCCCATCTCTCACAAGTGTATTGGTGCGTGGAAATCGATTTGGGCTTGGTCCAAGTCTAGAACCACCCACCTACTATCAGATCGCCCCAACCAGGACGGACAGACCAGCGAGAGGAGTAGGGAGTGTTGTGCAATTGCGGGTGATGGAGTTGTTTAGACTAGCTGGTCCTGGAGATCTGCAAACACCAGGATAAGCCAGAGTTGCTATTACTGGGCATTAAGACTGGCAATTAGAGTTGATTGTTGGCTGGCTGAAGCGCTACATCTTGTGGCAGCTGCCGTTAAGGAGTGCGCCTTCTTCCACAATCAAAGCGGGCGCCGAAAGCTTTCCTTTAACGTTGGCGGTGCGACCGAGGACGAGTTCTTTGGTGGCCTGAATGTCACCTTCAACAGTGCCATTGATCTTGGCGATCGCCACTTTGATGGTAGCGTCGGTAACCTCCGCTCCCGTGCTAACGATGAGAGTGCCATCGGAGGAGGTAACATTGCCGGAAAAATGCCCGTCGATCCGCAGCATCGATTTAAAGCAAACCTCGCCAGAAAACTTGACTACGTCGCCGACGAAGCCCAGCCAATTATCTTTGTTGACGTTTTGTGGGCGTGCGGATGGATTTATTTTCGCAACTGGCTGACTACTCACGGCTGCGTCCCTTTCTGTACTCTCCGATAGTCTCTTTTGAGGTGCGACCAAGACTCACATCCTTGCTTCAAGTTGAGGTCGGGGCAGAAGGAGACTTTCCTCAGTTAATCTGACTATAACATTCGCCACCTTGTTTAGATGTTACGATTAGATTGCGGTTAGAAGGCACGTATAGCATTGGCACGGGACCGATCAACCTCGAAATTCCTGCCGAAAATTGGAAGGAGAAACGATTGCAAGCGCGAAAGCTCCACCGAATCATCGGTCTTGTTCTGCTCATTCCTTTTTTTGGCTGGGCTCTAACCGGGTTCGTGTTCTTTGTCAAACCGGGCTATGCGGGCGCCTACGAAATATTGCGAGTGAAGACCTATCCGCTGGCGACAATCGCTCCCATAGCGCCTGAGCCCGCCTGGCGCGAGATTCGCTATTTCAGGACTATTTTGGGCGATCATCTGCTCGTTCGCACTGATAAGGGCTGGGAAAACCTTGACCCAACCACTAGACAGCCGCGAGCAATTCCTCAGGAAGCCCAGTTGAAGCAGTTGCTCAGCGACGCATTCTCAATAAACCCGTCGCGCTACGGCAGTGTGCTCACCGTCAGCGGTGACAGGGCGACCACCAGTACCGGAGTGCAACTGACGCTCGATTGGAACAGCATGTCGCTGCAACAAAGCGGACTGGACACAAATCGAATTGATAGACTCTATAAGATTCATTACTTGCAGTGGACAGGGATAAAAAGCCTCGATCGCGTCTTAGGGTTCACCGGCATCTTCTTGATTTTGACCTTGTCCGGGTTGGGCGCCTGGATCGCCTTTATAGGGAATCCCAGGCGGTAGCCGGGGTTGCGACGGTCAACTCACTAGCTGATGAATTCTAGTTATTTGTAGCCCCCGGCTACCGCCTTGATCACGTTGATGGTCCAATGGCTTCAAGAATGAGGATCGCTGGCACAGATGCCTATGGCGCGCAGCTGCTGGCCCAATATTACTCGCGCGCTAAAACGTTCGAGATTATTGAGCGCGATGATGGCTACATCGCTACGGGCTCAGATCCGGGATTGTACTTTCGCGAGTACCGGGATTGGTCGTGGCCTGAACGTCGCGCGTTAGGCTTCGCCAAAGGCAGAGTCCTCGATATCGGCTGTGGCGCCGGTCGTCACTCACTCTACCTGCAGGGGAAGGGCTTTTCGGTCACGGGCATCGATGCCTCCCCCGGAGCGGTGAAAGTATGCAAGTTGCGCGGTCTCAGCCAGGTGTTGGTAAGACCGATCGCCCGGGTTGATAAATTCAAACCCGCTACCTTCGACACAGTCTTGTTGTTGGGGAACAACTTCGGCTTATTCGCCAGTGCCAAGTCAGCGAAAGTCAGACTACGGAAGTTGGCGCGCATTACCTCGACGCAAGCTCGAATAATCGCCGGTACTCGCAATCCCTACGTGACTGATGATCCCAAACACCATCAATATCATCGACGCAACCGCCGCCGGGGCCGCATGGCGGGTCAAATCAGAATGCGAATCCGTTTTGAAGATTACGCGGGTGAATGGTTCGACTACCTCTTAGTCTCGCCTGACGAAATGAAGGGGATTCTCGCCGGTACAGGTTGGCAAATCGAGCGACTAATATCGCCCGAAGCCGCGAACTACTTCGCCGTGATACGAAAGGAAGTGGATGCAGATTCGCACTCACATAAAACCGGGTGATATCGGATACATAACGTATCTGCATGGCGCCTTGTACGCTGCTGAGTACGGGTTGGACCATACTTTCGAAGGTTATGTCGCTGTTGGGCTGGGCCAGTTCGCGCAGTCTTATGATGAGGGGAAAGACTTT
>DATFRK010000062.1:0-9193 GCA_035263325.1 Pyrinomonadaceae bacterium
GGTAATGGTCCCCCTTTCAGTCGAGCTTGCTGCTGGCGCCTTGTTCCTTCAGGCGGTCACTAACGTGGTTACTGAAGAGGGGCGAGACAAGGTGGCTGAATGCCTCAAGCAGGCACAGAGTGATTTTGAACGATGCGACGCAGCGGCGAACGCGCTTCCCTTTGGTTTGAATATTGCCGCTGAGGCGGCGTGTCTCTCGATCTATCTCCTCGCCACTGCCGGTTGTCCTTTTACCGATTGAGCAACAGGAGAAATACGATGAAATGTCGCTTAGTTTCATTACTAGTGTGGCTGCTGTTGTTTGCAGGGACGGTGTGGGCGCAGGACTCGACACTCACCGTCAACGTCACCGATAGAAGTGGTGGTCCAATTGTGACCGCCACTGTCTGCGTCAAATTAGACAACAGCAGCACAGCTCGCTTAACTGACAGCAACGGTCGCGCGGTACTGAGTGGTCTACCCGTTGGTGATTACACGCTCTACGTTTTCAAGAACGGGTTCGCCACTCTCTCGCAGTTGGTACTGCTCAACGGTGACCAATCAAAGAACGTAACCCTGCCTGCCGGCACTACCCAACCACCTACTGATGCCAGTTGTTCCACTGCTAGTTTCATCACTATTCCCAATCCCAAGATCACCAGCTTCGAGATCTTCTCGCTGACGAAAAACGCCAAGCTTTTCACTGGCGACTCAACTACCACCCCTGACGTGCGCGTGGCCGCGCAGTTTAGCCGGTCACCCCATTTCTATCGCCTCGCAGAAGTCCTGGACATCAATCATCCGGAAGCGGAGTTGAGAACTCAGCCCTGGTTGCCCTACACGGAGGGAATGTCGTTTCACCTAAGACTGAACACTACGAGACCTTACGGTGTCCGGAATGTCTTCATGCAGATCAATTGGGGAACTTCGGAGTCCAGTGCGTCGCCGGCTAAAGGAGACAGTATTGTCTTTGCTCCGGCAGCGACCAAGACGTTCACGCTTACCGGCAGTTCGCTCCAGGCGTTTGTCGATCGGGCGAGGACGCTAGGATACAGCTTTGAATTCACCGGTCCAGTCATCCAGGGAAATCCACCCTGCCCCGGCGTCCTTCGCCCGGACGACTATAGATTCATGGGTGACGCTATCGTCGGCGACACCAGCACAAACTTCACGGAAGCGTGGAGTTTCAAAATATTCCAACGACCGGGTCCGCTCGGCCCCTTTCTCAACGCGTTCTGGAAAGTAAAAAGTATTTCCATTGCGGACATCTTTGTTCCAGCCAGAACGTCGGACATAACCCAAAGCGGACCGCTTAGTGGTCGCGCCGACGATCCCAGTCGCAGCATAAGTTTTAAGCGAGCCTTCTCCTGGAATCCCGACACAGCGAGAGCGGCGGCTTATACCTGCGTTTTGAGTACACCTGGGTTTTCTATTTCCTCAATCACGCTAGAAGGTCCAGACGACAAGCAGCCGGTAGATGCCTTAACCCCGACGTCCAACTAAGGAGAGAGCATGATTTCCCCTTTCATGATCTTGACGGTCACAATGCTGTCGTTGCTATGCAGTTATCGCCCCGCAGCGACAGTGTTGTCACCGCAAGGCACTCCTCACGTAACAATCACGGCGACGACTGCTAACGCATTTGAAGACGGTTTTGCCGATGGGGTGTTTCGCATCTCGCGTGATGGCGCGACAACTGAACCACTTACCGTTCACCTGGAGATCAGTGGCACCGCTACCAACGGCGTTGACTACCTCACAATTCCAAACGAAGTACAAATCCCAGCGGGCGCCTCCTCGACCGAGCTACGCGTCAAACCAATTGACGACACGCAACTCGAAGAAGATGAGGCCGTCAACGTAGGGATCGCCGACGTCCCGATCAATAGCAGTTTCAACGGCACTCTCGCGGCTGTCACAATTAAAGACAACGACACTGTGGTCCAAATTGAGACGGTAGATCCAAACGGAGCTGAAGCGGGTCAACATCCAATTACATTTCGCATCACTCGCTCCGGCAATTTTCGCCGGCCACTAACGGTAGACTTGATGCCGGTTGGGCCAGGCGTACGAACGCCTACTGGTTCAATCAACCCAACCCTGGGTGATGGCTCCGCAAGAACGGTCACCATTGCCGATGGCACGAGTAATACGGTTACTTTCAACGCACCAGACGTTGCCACGCCACCGACCTCAGTCACTTTTCAGATCGGTGAAAGTGCCAAACTACTCAACCTGACCCCAATCGACGATTCAGTCGTCGAAGGACAGGAATCGATCACCGTCAACCTGGCGCCCAGTCATCTCTACACCATTGGCGCGAATCGATTCGCAACCGGGTTCATTGCCGACAACGACAATCCACTTCCCGTCGTCCAGATCAGTACCGTTGACGCCAATGGATCTGAGGCTGGACCACATCCGATCGTTTTCAGCATCACCCGCACTGGCGACACCAGTACGCAGATCACGGTTAACTATTCCGTAAACCCCGCGGCAACTGGGTCAATAACAGACGGCACCAGTAACACAATTGTGGTGGGTGAGAATTCCACCGCTACTAGTGGGGTTGATTTCACGCCACTCTCAGGCAACGTCACCCTACTACCCGGTGAAAGTTCTAAGCAGCTCACCATCACCCCAATCGATGATGCAGTCGTAGAAGCTCGAGAATCAGTCACTATTGGTCTACTTCCGGGTCAGTCCTACGTTCTCGGCACCAATCGACGCGCAGTTGGCTTTGTCGACGACAACGATCAGCCGATCCCGCTGATTACCATCGCCGTCACCCAGGCGAGTGCGAGTGAAGAGGGACCAACTCCCGCCACTGTCACCGTCACTCGCACCGGACCAACCACCCAGTCTTTGACGGTTTATTACGCCATCAACGATCCGAGTGCAGGAGGCACGGCAAATTTTGCCACCAATGGAGTGGATTTCACTTCACTGCCAGGTCAGGTAGTGATTCCCTCCGGCGCCTCGTCAGCGACGATCACCATCCGGCCGATTCCAGACAAGCTACTCGAAGGCGATGAGCGTGTTGTCCTGCAGCTGTTAACGCAGAATCCGCCTGCGTACATCACGAAGATTGGCGGCAACCAGGTCGCAGTAGTGATCAAGGACTTAACCCGCCCATAGCGAGCACCTATGTCGAGATCTCTACTAATTGCGATGCTCTCTTTAAGTGCGATGCTCGCGCCACTCAACTGGCGTTTTGTCGCCGCTGAAAGAATTGCATCGGCAGCGCCGGAAGACTTGACCGTGGCGGCGAGTTTCTCCGAACGACGGCCAGTTACCCCGGAAGAGAGCATCGAGCTGCGGTTGAATCGTCCACTGGCTCCGCCTGAGAAACGAATTGCCGTCTTCTTAGATCAAACTGACCTCAGTAGCTTATTTAGCCCAGATCACTTGTCGTTGAGGTACAGCCCACAATTGTGGCCGCTGCCACTGGGTGAGGGTGTCGTTACCGTCTACCTTGTTTCGGAACCGGATAACTGGAAAGAGATCGCTCGGTTCAAGTTGCGCGTTATCAAAACGAGGTCTCCGGAAACTACCGGCAGCCAGGACAGGGCCGAAAGCAAAAGTGAATTTGTCAAAGCTGGCTTTCAGTTGCCGGATCCTGGGCCTGAGTTCTTGACTAGTCCTACTCAGAATTCGTCAGCAGCGAATGACCCGAAGCCGGCTGATGCAAACAAAAACCACAAGTTGAAGTTCATACCCTCGCTTAATCTCACGGTGAAATCTCAACCCGCGCAATCAACTTTCCCCGTGCCGGAAGGTTCACAGCAGCGGGCCACCTTCGTCGACCTTACCATGCAAGCGTCACTGCGAAACGAGGCGACATACGGTTTCCTCAATTCGCAATCATCCTTCGACTTCGCTGGATCAACTTTCCAACAGGAAGCGCTTAGATTCGGGACACTGGGAGAACAAGCGCCAAGAGTCGATCTCGCGAGTTACCTGGTCCAGTTTCAGACCGGCAAGGTCAAGTATCAGATCGGCAGTTTCACTTACGGAGCGCAACGTCAGCTCATCAACAGTTTCTCCAGTCGCGGAGTAATGGTGACAGTGCCATTTCTGAAGCACTTTGATTTTTCCGCCGCGGCGATGAATGGTACCCAGCTCGTGGGCTACGACAACTTCTTTGGCCTCAGCAAACGCAAGCACCAAATGTTTAGCGGTACGCTGGGCGTAGAGTTCATGCCCAAGCGACCCGGTGGCCTGCGGCTCGAAGTAGCCTTGCTCAATGCCTACTTTCAACCGCTGGCCGGCTTCAATCGCGGGGTGATTACTGATACGCAACGCAGCCGTGGTTTGTCATTGCGTTTGTTAGCGAGTGACAAGTCTGGTCGCTTTCATCTCGATAGCGGCTTCACGCGGAGTTTCTTTGTCACCGCTAATGATCCAACCCTGAGCCAGGGCTCAAGCCTGGTTGTCGTTCCCAACCTGACCAGGAATGCCCATTACCTTGAGGTCAGTTACGAGGTCTTACGAAATGTTTCTTTGACGAAGCACAAGCGGCTGAACCTGAACCTCGCCTTCAAAGAAGAGAATGTTGCGCCACTCTTTCGCAGTCTTGGCGCTTCAACTCAAGCCGACAAGATCCAGTACGAGTTCAACGCCACGGGGTCACTGAATGAGATCTTTGCGCAGTTTGGTCACTCCAATTTTCACGACAATCTGAGAAATATCCCTTCCATCCTGCGTACGTTGAACAGTGGTACTCGCTTCTCCATCGCTGCTCCGGCGAGCGCTTTTTTGAATCTGAAAAAGAACCGCACCTGGCTACCGCGCCTCAGTTACAGTTTTGATCGTTTTCACGCGTTCGCCGCCGCGATTCCGGTCAACGGTGGCTTTGAAATTGATCCTTCCTCGGTTCCCGATCTGATCGGCACTAACAACAACTTCAGCGCAGACTGGCAAATCAAGAAATTCACGTTCGGTTACAGCCTCAATCGCTCATTTCAGAACAACCAGCAAACAGGTCGTGAGCAAGCTGACCGGGGAGTCCTGGTCAACACCGGTCGTGTCGGTATGGCGCTTAGTTCACGACTGGCTCTCAATCTTGACCTGAGTAGCGAAAGTTCAGCTAACAAAGAAACTGGACGCGTCGACCGCACCGCACGAGTTGGACCAGGCATCAACTGGCAACTCAGCAAGAGCATGGGTTTGAGCGCCAGCCTGGCAAATACGATTGCAGGTGACGCAGGCAAGACGAGTCATAGTCGCAACACCGAATTCGATTGTGCCTGGACCTACAGGTTCACCCGCGGCACGGAAAACATGAAGAAGGTCTCCGGTCAGTTCTTCATCAGGTACGCGAACCACTATTCACATTTGTTCGATTCTGTCTTCCTGACGAACAGTTTGCGGAAGAACCAAACCCTGACCGCGAACTTCTCTTTTACATTCTTCTAAGGTGAATTCGATGCGCCCTTTCTTGCTAACTTTAATGATCGTGTTCGGCTGTGCCCCTGCCGCGGCGCAAACAATCCAGGTGTCACCCAGCGATGTCAATGCCTACTCACAGGGACCGACTTCCGCGTTACTAACTTTCGGCGGCGTGATCAACAAACGCCCTGCGGAAGCTACCTGGTGTGGACGACTGATTCCGGCTGCTCCTGACCTTGGTCTGAAGTGTGACCCGGGAAGTCTCTTCGGAAATTTACCGCTACGTTACACCCAACTAACGCCAAGTGGGACCAATGCCTACACCGATGTGATGTCGGTTACGCCTCAAGTCGCGCGGCGAGCGTACGTCGACGCGGTAAATGGAAGTAACAGCACATTCTTCTACGTGCGACGCTTTGTAAGCACAGTTGGCGGCGTTGATGAATACGTGCCGGTAACTATCAGGCTCGCCGGCAATGGCGCCGGTGTCCCACTTTCATTGTCGGAGGTAAAGCTCACCTGGGGACTGGGCAAGCCGGTTCTGTTTGTAAAGACCGGGGAGAAACTGCCGCGCTTTGAGGCGGAGATTAGCTACACCGGCAGTGGTCGACTGAAGGGTCGGTGGGAGTTGGTCAAGCCCGGTGAGCAGGTTCCTGATCCTCGTGACTTGTTGACCGAAGCAACTCTGCCGATCGAAGAGCGTGGTACCCAGAGGCGGTATACAGAAATAAGTCGCTTCAACATTTATCTACCGCCCAAGGGCAAAGTGATCTTGCAAGGGCCGGAAGTTTGGCGAGTAGATGAGAGTTTGAATGGCCTCTACCTGGTGTTGTTGCGCATTGAAGCTTCTGACGACAAGGAAGGCGACACTGATGTCGCTAGTGTTGGGGCGGGAGGCGGCGTGGTCCATGGTGGTGCAGTGGCCGGTTTTTCCCTGCCAGTGCTGCGCTATTACGTGGCCAACGGCGACTCTGCTGCGCCACCGACCATCAGTAGCAATTCGTTGGTGCCACTGTTTCCCCAGGACCAGGTGGAGGTCAGTCTTGAAACACCAATTGACTTCACCTGGTCTCATGTCGAACGAGTCGGCACTTATCACCTCGAGGTCCAGGACCTGCAGGGCCATCCACTTATTTCCGCAGTCTTACGTGGCGACGTGGAGAGTTATCGCACTCCACCATGGTTAAGAAACACTGCCGGCGGCACGGTGTTGCGTTGGCGAGTGAGTGCCCTGGCTGAACAAGGAAAACTGATCGCGGAAACAGACTGGCGCAGTCTGAAAGTGAAAAACAACGCCAGCGCTACGACAACCAGCAGAACTCCCACTCAGTGACGTGGAAAGAATGAAGAAGAAGACGACCATTACAACTGAGAAGCACGAGGTCTGGATCATTCATCCGCGATCCGGGCCAACGCATGAACAAAACCCGGAACTTCCCGTGGCCGAGTTGCCGATGACAATGCCCGAAGTCGCGGAAGATTCAACTTCGCCGCTACCTACCGAGCAAGAAGGAAGTTGAAACCCGAGACCAATCAAACAACCTGCTGAATGACGAGAGTTCCTCAGCCCAGAAGGAGTCAAACATGTTGCACCTGTCTCAGTTCCTCTCAAAACTTAACCTGCGCTCGCTTACCACGAATTACAGAGCATCCAGAAAATTAGTGCTGCTTACTTCGCTGCTACTCATTGCTGGGGGAGCGATTTGGTGCGTGCGTTCTGTCGGAGCAGCGAATGTTACCTGGGATGGCGGCGGAGCGACTAACAACTGGAGTGAGGCGGCGAATTGGAGCGGTGATGTTGTACCAGGGGCGGGTGACATCGCTGTATTCGACGGCACTAGTACCAAAGACGCAGTCATCGATGCGGGTTTCGCCGGCGCTGTTGATGGCCTTCAGATCAATGCTGGATATACGGGGACGATTACCCAGGCAATTACGTTCAGCATCGGTAATTCAGGATTTAGTCAGAGTAGCGGGACTTTCACCCCTGGCAATGTTGTCCTCAATTGCAACGGCGTTTTCAATCAAAGCGGGGGCACGTTCAATGCGCCCACGGGAACGTTGAACTTCGCGAACAATGTGACGGTCACGGGCGGAACATTCAATCCAAACAGCGGAACGATAGCGTTCGTGGGCGGGTCGACGTCGAACTTCTTGAATGTGCCGGCGACCTTCACGTTGAACAACGTGGTAGTGAACAAGACGAGTGGCCAAGCGGTCTTCTACAACAGCACGAGTACGGTGGTGGTCAACGGGACACTGACCCTGACCGACGGCACGATTAATAGCAATAGCGGTACGGGCACGGTGGACGCGCACGGAGCTGTGGTGATTGATCCAGGGTTCGATGGTGGCAACGCGACGTTGGTGATCTCCGGTGCTGCGACTCGCACCGTCACACTGCCTGCCGGTGTTGTGCTGCCGGGCCTGACAGTGAATGGCCCGAACGTGACGTTGGATACGAGTGGCGCGGGCAGCATCACGTTCGCGCAACCAGTGTTTGTACAGAGTGCGCTGACGTTCACGAACGGAAGCGTGAACTTTGTCTTCAGCAATCCTTTTACGTTTGGGGCAGCAACCTTCACGCCGGGAAGTGGGGACCTGACGTTCAATAACCTATTCACGCAAAACGGCGGGACGTTCACACCAGGCAGCGGGGCCTTGAACTTCAACAACAGCTTCACGCAGAACGGCGGGACGTTCAATGCCCCGAATAGTACGTTGAACTTCGTGAACAACGTGACGGTCACAGGCGGAACATTCAATCCAAACAGCGGAACGATAGCATTCGTGGGTGGGTCCGTGTCGAACTTCCTGAATGTGCCGGCGACGTTCACGTTGAACAACGTAGTGGTGAACAAGACGAGCGGCCAAGCGATCTTCTACAACAGCACGAGCACGGTGGTCGCCAACGGGGCGCTGACATTGACCGACGGTGCGATTAATAGCAACAGCGGTACGGGCACGATCGATGCGCACGGTGTGGTGAATTTTGATCCAGGGTTCGATGGTGGCAGTGCGACGCTACTGATCTCCGGCGCGGCAACTCGCACCGTCACGCTGCCTGCGGGAGTTGGCTTGCCAGGTCTGACAGTGAATGCCCCGAATGTGACCTTGAATACCAGCGGAGCTGGCACCATCACCTTTGCGCAAGCGCTGGACGTGCAGAGTGTGTTGGCGTTTACGAACGGGAGCGTGAACTTTGTCTTCAGCAATCCTTTTACCCTTGGGGCCACGACGAACTTTACGCCAGGCAGCGGCGACCTGACATTCAACAATGCGTTCACGCAAAACGGCGGGACGTTCACACCAGGCAGTGGCGCGCTAAGCTTCAACAACACTTTCACGCAGAACGGCGGGACGTTCAATGCCCCGAACAGTACCTTGAGCTTCTTCAACAATGTGACGGTGACGGGCGGAATATTCAATCCAAACAGCGGAACGATAGCGTTCGCGGGCGGGTCGACGTCGAACTTCTTGAATGTGCCGGCGACGTTCACGTTGAACAACGTAGTGGTAAACAAGACGAGTGGCCAAGCGATCTTCTACAACAGCACGAGCACGGTGGTCGCCAACGGGACGCTGACACTGACCGACGGTGCGATTAATAGCAACAGCGGTACGGGCACACTTGATGCGCGCGGAGCGGTGAATATTGATCCAGGGTTCGATGGTGGCAATGCGACCTTACTGATCTCCGGCGCGGCAACTCGCACCGTCACGCTGCCTGCCGGTGTTGGCTTGCCAGGCCTGACAGTGAATGCCCCGAACGTGACCTTGAATACCAGCGGCGTAGGCACTATTACGTTCGCGCAACCGCTGG
>DATFRK010000063.1:0-3503 GCA_035263325.1 Pyrinomonadaceae bacterium
CTTGATGGTCAAAAGTAAGGCCCTCGCTGGTTACCCTAACGACGCGCGTTTCGGTATGCACTTCAACGTGTGATTGGCGCAATGCGTCGTCGACGAATTCTCGGATTGGTTCACCCATGCCCGGGACCACTCGGTCGCCCATCTCGATCACCAACACCCTTGGCTCGCCTTTGAGTGCGCGCCGTTTAAAGGCATCGCGTAAAAGATCCGCCATTTTCGTTGACAGTTCGCAGCCACTGGCTCCGGCCCCGACCACTGCGAAAGTGAGTTCACGGCGGACGTCCTGGGGCGGCATGTCTGGTGGAATGCGGTCCAGGGCATCCACCATCCGCTGTCGTAATCGATCCGCATGGGCAATCTTGCGAAAAGGAAGGGAAAACTCTTCCGCTCCCTCAACCCCTACGTAGTTGGTGATGCCACCGAGTGCAAGAACCAGAATGTCGTAAGCAAGCGGCTGACCGTTGGGGTCAACAGACACAGTTTGGGCTGTCACATCGATATCAGTAATCCGGCCCTGGACAAACTTCACGCTCGCATCCAATAGTTCGCTGTATCTTGGTGCGATGTGCCACTCTTCCACTTCTCCGCTCAGATATTCGTAAAGCATTGGGGTGAAGAGGAAGTGGTCCTCCTCGCTGACGAGCGTAATCTCGCCCGAACCACTGAGTTCGAGAGCAGTGAACGTGCCGCCAAATCCGCCCCCGAGAATTAGAATTCTAGGTTGAGACATCACAGGTTCCTGTCGGCTCTATTCTGGAATTTGGCAGATAGTAGCAAACTGACAGACTTACCGCACCTGGCTTCTGTTGCCCTTGCGGCCACTCTGCCGGCAGGGCAGGAAAAGCCCGAGTTGAAGTGTAAGTATTTGCTACTGAGATAGTTGGAGAGAACGAAAAGCGCTTGCTAGCGTGCTAATCGTTGTCAACTGGACAGCATTTAGCATGCATGTTAAATTGATGCGGCTTTTTTAAGTTTAGCGGTTGCCGTGTTTAGCGGTATTAAAACTGCGGTCTAGGAGGACCATTTAAGCAAGTGGCGTTAGCAAAGCAAGTTAAGGAGCAGATTGTGTCTGACTTCCGTACTCATGAGGCAGATACCGGTTCACCCCAGGTGCAAGTAGCATTGTTGAGCAAGAGAATTACCGATCTTACCGAGCATTTCAAAACCCACAAGAAGGATAATCACTCACGGCGCGGCTTGCTGAAGATGGTCCAGCAGCGGAGGAGTTTGTTGGATTACTTGAAGCGGACTGATATTGAGCGCTACCACGAGGTAGTGAATCGTCTAGGACTGCGCCGGTAACCAAACTGAGTAATTGTAGAGATCTTCGAATCTCAGAAGAGTAAAGCCCACGTCTATCGAAGAGCTTGTGGCAGTGCCGAACGTGACGGCGAATGACTGGAAGCAAGCTGACGTGTTCGGCCAGAGCTTAGAGCATCCAAGGCGGCATGAGCTTCACGGTTAAGAGGCTCGTGCCGCCTTTACGTTGTCCCGGTTTTACTTGCCCGCCTCACGTTGGCGCGGTTGACAAGGAACAAAGGGAGTACAACCCAACGGCGAGAGCGGATGAGACGCTCCGCTACAGATTTATATCCGGGTGTCACCGTCCTAAGGAGAAAACAAAAGATGTCAGAAAAGAAATACCTCAAGGAATCGATCAAACTAGGAGATAAGGAGTTGACCGTCGAGAGCGGCCGGGTTGCAAAGCAAGCCGACGGTTCGGTAGTGATTAAATACGGCGACACAATGTTGCTTGTCGCTGCCGTTAGCGCACCCACTCCGCGCGAAGGAGTTGACTTCTTTCCCCTGACTGTCGAATACCGAGAATCAAATTACGCAGCCGGTCGAATTCCGGGAAACTACTTTCGGCGCGAGGGCCGACCAAACGAGAAAGAGATCCTCACCAGTCGCTTGATTGATCGACCCTGCCGCCCGCTCTTTTCCGATGGTTATCGAAACGAGACGCAAGTCATCGCCAGTGTTATTTCGGCTGATCCCGATAACAATCCAGACGTTATTGCTATTACAGGTGCTTCCTGCGCTTTGTATCTCTCAGACATTCCCTTTCTCACTCCTATCGCTGGAGTGCGCATCGGACTGATCGAGGGCCGTTACATTGTTAACCCGACCTACGATGAAGTGCGTGAGTCGCGTTTGAACCTGATAGTGGCTGGAACCGAAGAAGCAATCGTGATGGTCGAGGCCGGAGCCAATGAGGTCTCCGAAGAGATCATGGTTGAGGCTTTGATGCTTGCTCATAAAGAGATCAATCGCCTTTGCCGGTGGCAGAAGGAACTGTACAAGGCGCTTGAGATTCAGAAGCGCGAAGTTGTTCCCGCCGAAGTCAACCAGGAAATGCTGACTGAGATCGGCGAGAAGTATAGTGAGCGGTTGCGCGCTGCGCTTGATACCACTAACCAGGAAAAGCGCGCGAGCTATGCGGCAGTTGATGAGTTGAAGCAAGAGGTGGTTGAGTCGTACCCGGAGGAACAGCCGGAACAGAGGCAAATGGCCAAGGCGGTTTTTGATCACCTGAAAGAGACAGTTTTCCGTGACGACATTCTCAACAAGCGCCGCCGCCCAGATGGTCGTCGTTTCTCCGAAATCCGCCCGATAACCTGCGAAGTGGGTTGGCTGCCAAGAGTGCACGGCTCGGCCCTGTTTACTCGTGGGGAAACTCAGGCGTTGGTATCAGCTACGCTCGGTACCAAAGAAGACGAGCAGTTCATGGATGACCTGGAGAAAGGTGAAGTAAAGCGACGCTTCCTCCTCCATTACAACTTCCCGCAGTATTCAGTGGGCGAAGTCGGTCGTTTCGGCTCATCGAGCCGCCGGGAGATCGGACACGGAGCGCTCGCTCGACGCGCGCTCGAACCGGTTTTGCCGGATGACGCAGATTTTCCCTACACGGTGCGAATTGTTTCCGATATCACCGAATCAAACGGCTCTTCTTCAATGGCTAGCGTTTGCGGTGGCACCCTGTCGCTTCTGGATGCGGGCGTGCCCCTCAAATCTCCGGTTGCGGGCGTCGCAATGGGGCTGGTGATGGAAGGCAACAAGTACGCGATTCTGACGGACATTGCCGGGGCCGAAGATCACTATGGCGACATGGATTTCAAAGTGGCGGGCACCCGCAGCGGTATTACTGCCCTCCAAATGGACATCAAGGTCGCCGGCATCAATGCTCAGATAATGGCGGAGGCGTTGGAGCAAGCCAGGAAAGGCCGCCTTTTCATCCTCGGAGTGATGGAGAAGACGCTTGCCGAGCCCCGCGAAAGCATCTCGCCATACGCCCCGCGAATCATCCAGATCAAAATCAATCCCGACAAGATTCGCGACGTCATTGGACCAGGCGGCAAAGTTATCCGGTCGTTAGTTGAGGAGACCGGCGCCAAGATAGATGTGTCTGACGATGGCACGATTTCGATTGCCACTACCAGCGGCGAAGCGGCGGATGCTGCGGTTAACCGGATTCGGGGGCTGACAGCGGAAGCCGAAGTGGG
>DATFRK010000064.1:0-8969 GCA_035263325.1 Pyrinomonadaceae bacterium
GGCCCGGCCCGCGATAACGATCCGGCCAAAAGACAGCACCGGTTTCCAAGTACTCGGGACGATCGAAAAGAAATTCCGGATTCTGCACCGGCACATTGTCGGCATCTAGATAGAGTACTTCCGCAAAACTGCTGTACGTGATGGCATATGACTTCAGCTCCCATGAGTCTAAACGCAGCACCGGATCGGTCCGCGCCTGCTCGTAGGCATCGATGCAAACCACATCGAGCTCTTCCATGAGATTGCGCATCCGGTCGTTCATTTCCGCGCGACCTCGATACCAAAGTTCGATCGGAAGAGTGCAGCCGGCGCGACGTAACATGCCGATGCAAACCCAGGCACAGGCAAAGTAGACATCGCCGCCACCACAGATCACGATACCGCGACCGGCAAACCGTTGTTCGGGATAACTCGGGGCCGCTAACAGAACTCGATCAAGCAAAGCCTGATATTTCTCGATCTCTTCGGTTGAAATACTCATGAGACAGCTTTCAGTACACTGCGGGCAGTGGTGACAGCGTGGTCCCACGTCCAGCGGCAACAAACGTCAGCGCGTCCGGCTTGCCCCTTCTCCCGCGCTTCCGCCTGGTTCTCAAAAACATGACGCATCAGTTTCCTGAGGTGGCCCAGATCTGGCTGGGCCCATTCTCCGTACGCCGTTCCAGCCCGAAAGAAGATCGGATCGCAAACCGGGATGAGCTTTTCCACCCCGATTAGATAGGCCGTCTCCTGACTCAGGTACTCACGCGGGGCGCTATATTCAGTGACGATGACCGGCAGTCCACAAGCCATCGCTTCCATGATGGGCAAACCCCAACCTTCACCTCGGGTCGGTAAGACAAATGCGTCACAGCTATTGTAGAGACGAACCATTCCTTCTTCGGCCAGGGGACGACTGGCAATTACAGAAGCCACGCGGCTTCCCAAAACATGGCGGATGTTCCGTTCAAGATCGAATCCGCGCAGGTAGGGATTCGAGCCGTGTATCACCAACTCGACCGGTTCGTCGACATGAAACTCGTCCGCAAAGGCCTGCAGTAGATCCTCAACTCCCTTACGGATCTCCCACTTACCCACAAAAAGAAAGCGGAAGCGGCGTAAAGAGTGATCTTTCCCTGGTCCAGGTTTGAATCGCTCAACGTCTACGCCCTTCGGCACGACGCTTATTTTCTCAGCGCCGATTCCGTTGTTGAGCAGGAGTTGCCGGCCCCAGCGAGAGGTGGTCCAGATCGCATCCAGCGAACGAAGTACGTTGAGCTTTTCAGGCGGTATGATCGTGGTTTCCCAGACCACGAAGCCTACTCGTGGAGAACCCACCACCCCGGCCATGCGCTCAACGGGGCCCAACCCTACACCCGGATGGTCAGCGCTAGGCATGACTGGTTCTCGGTGGAGAGAATCGTCGGCAGGCTTGTCCCACGAGATAATTCTCACCTCTTCTTGCCTTTGCCAGGCGTCGAAGAAGTATCTCCCGCCACGGGACCAACTATCATTTCCATAATAGAAACAGAAAGCGTTGATCATGAATTCTCAGCGCCAGTGTTTTATTTCCAGGTTTGGCATGCCCCAACATTGCACCCCCTGGTCCAGGGCCATTATTCCCAGGCCTTCTGTCTCGTACTCGCCCTGCCAATAGTTGTTGCTGCGAATCCTCGAGTTGGGGAGCCCATAAGGAAAAGCCGGAAAGATCAGACCGTCGCGATGTACATCGGCGCGCACCAGCAACATCGTGCCACCGACACTGTCGAGAGGAACGAGTTCACCTTCGGCCCGCAAGTCGTGCAGGTGAAGTCGGCCGTGATCGCGCCAGGAGTTAAGGTCGAAACTTTGGCCACCATAGTCATAAACGCAGTTAGGAGTAACGATGTCTTTACCCGTCGCCAGTAACCGTTCGATGACATCAGGCGGATATTCGATGACGTCCACGTCCACCCACAGCACCCAATCTTCATCATCGAGTGCGCGAAAGAGCAGGTGATTACGTGACCTGGCGAGTATTGCCCTGCGCTGAGGCTGAATCTGCGGAGCATATCGGGGCAGACGATTCGGAATTTGGTAACCGAAATCCTTCTTATGCAGTTCGACTCTGGCGAAGTTTGCCTTTAACCCAGGTAGACGTTGCGTCAGTTGCTCGTAAGTACCGTCAGTGCTGTCACTTTCCAACAGTCCGAGGGAAAGCAGCGAGCGCGGATAGGTAAGTGTGGCTAAGGCGCGTTGGAAAGTGTCCAGGTAACGCGCGGCATTCTTAACTGGACAGAGGATGAGGACACGGTCGGAATTAATCATTTCCAACTTCCGGAGACCGGGATTTCGTGAGCGTTATAAGTATAACGCAAGAGCAATGCTGATTGCTGATTGGCTCGGCTGAAGCGTCACAATGTCAACGTTGGAGTTCCCGAATCAAATTGGACCAGGCACGCTCTTCTCTTTTCCGATCAAAGAGGGGCGCCAGAGTTTTGATCCACTTGCGTAGACTCTGCAAGAACTCAGGCTCCTTTTCCACCCGCAGCAAAAGCCCCGCTAAAGTCTGCGTGTCGCCAAACGAGAAGAGCCCCGGATAGTCAGCGCCGAGAATTCCGACGTTTCCCTCAATTCGTGACGCTAAGACAGGAACACCTGCCACGATCGCTTCGGACAAGACATTGGCCCCACCTTCCATGCGGGAAGAAAGAACACAACATTGACTGTTGGCAATCAGCCGCAGCACTCGCGCGCGGGGCATCTCGCCGAGCCACTGGAAGCGAGGATTGCGACGAGACTCAGACTCTGCTCGTTTGGCCAGCGCCGTACTCAGCGCGGCGCCGACTTGTAAGATACGAATTCGTGAAGCAGCAGGAAGCAGCCGCGCTGCCAGGGCAGCACGGAAAGGATCTTTTACCGCGCGCAAATGACCGATAACACAAACATCAAACGTCTTTGTCTTTGCTCGAGTTTTAGCTGGTCGTGGCCGCGCTTCGACCGTTTGATAGATAACCTGCGTCTTGCTCTCGAGGGTGGGCTTCAATCTCTGCAGAGCCTTGGGCTGCAGCGCCACAATCCTGGTGGCCATCTCCAACGCCGCTTGCACTTTCTGGTCACGCGGCAAATCTCGATAGAGGTCGGTGCCGGTAAGCGTAACGACGATTGGCGCCGCTGGGTGTTGCTGCCGAAATCGCTTGATTGATTGGTAGCTGCGGCGAGCGTGCAAGGCGATCAGCATGTCGATCGCCTGGTCCTGGAATGTTTGCGCGACGAAAACACGATGCCCGAGTTTTCTGAGGATGCTTGCCCAGCGAATAGCAGTGATGCGGTTGCCGTGGGTTGTGCCGGCCGGGGCCGGGGTAACGATTCCGATTCGCATTCTTCGTTCAGAGCGCGCAGGTGCGGAACCCAGCCCAGACATCTCTGCGATCAGGCAGGTAGAAGTTGCGATAGGTGTTATTGATCAAACGCGAGCGAGTGGCCCAACAACCACCGCGCAGGACCTTGTGATTCCCGAACCACGGTGCAGAGTATTCCTGGTAGGGTCCGGGAACAAACCCCGCAAACGGCATGAAGTCGCTCGCGGTCCATTCCCAGGCGTTGCCGATCATCTGCCGACAGCCGAAGGCGCTGTCACTCTCAGGCAGCGCCCGAACATCAACGCAGCCTAAGTTGCATGAGTCGAGATTCGCCTGCTCTGGCGTGGGATAGTCGTCTCCCCAGGGATATCGTTGTTTTCGATCTGATGCTATGCCATGCTCGCCCGGTACCCCGCTGGCAGCCATCTCCCATTCGACTTCTGTCGGTAACCGGCGGCGAGCCCAACGACAATAAGCATCCGCCTCGTACCAATTAACGTGCAACACCGGCAACTTGCCCTCGAGCGGCACCAGCTCAGAAAAATTGCGGCGCCACCATTCACGATC
Organism: Pyrinomonadaceae bacterium; assembly: GCA_035263325.1. Taxonomy (GTDB): domain Bacteria; phylum Acidobacteriota; class Blastocatellia; order Pyrinomonadales; family Pyrinomonadaceae; genus PSRF01. Next base: position 3,888 of record DATFRK010000064.1, read on the forward strand.
AACAAATTTCCAGTAGACAGGATGATTTGTGTCGACGCTCTCGCGCCAGCGCCAACCTTCGTCTGACCAAAATTCGCGTCGTTGATAGCCTCCGTCAGTGACAAACGCGGCAAACTCTTCATTGGTCGTTGCAGTCCGCGATATGGCAAACGACTGCACTTCAACCTCGCAAGCTTGCTGCTCATTATCAAATACAAACCTGTGGCCCGATGCGTTCCCAAAAACAAACGACCCGCGGGGCACGAACGCGTCACCAACTATTTCGACTTCTTCTCTGTTGGTTGTGGGGTTGGTTTGGGGATTGGACAAGACGGGAACGGGTAGTCCGAGCGTCTGACGCGTGTAGGTAATTGCCTCGTCGTGCATGTCCTCATGAAAGAGAGCCAGCGAGAGAAAATATTCTGCACTCTTGACGCTGTGGTCGACGCTGTTGCCCCCGCCGTCTTCAAGAAAATTCTCAGCCACCTCGTCAAGCACCCTTGTCATGTAGGCGATGGTATCGGTTTTAGAAGGTAGCGGCAGATCCCAGCGAGTGTCGTGAGCAATCTTCGCGGAATCGTAGAGCGAATCACCGTCAGACAGGATGGCCGATCTTCCACTGAGATGTCGCAGCAGCCAGTATTCCTGAAACCAGGCGACGTGACCAATTTCCCAGCGCAGCGGATTAACGATTGCCAGGCGTGGACCGATCATTTGCTCGTCGTCGAGGTCCGCAACGAGTTCGAGCGTTCTGCGCCGGGCATCTCGGAGTTCGCCGGTCAAGCGAACTACTGTGGTATTGCTATCCATCGATAGCGTAATGGTATGCAGAATTAGTTGATCGCGCTAGTGTTCTCAGGCGAACGTTCCGCGCAAAATATTTTGCTCTCGATGTTGGCAAAGTTCCCGAGGGACTGAAGGAAGTGTGTCAGATCAAAGCTTTTATCTTCTTATAGGTGAACTTCGCTTTGTCTTCACTCGGCTGCACGACAACTTCTCCAGTACCCGCGAAATGCATTTCGAACGCTTCGCCGCCGCCTTTGCCAATTAGGCTACGCCAGCTCAAGTCGGTTGATAGCGTTGGTACTAAACCATCGGTCCAGGCCACGGTCGCATGCGGATCTGTTCTGAGGTCATTCTCCGCTGTCACGGGCAAGACCATGGGATCGCCATGAACCGCGATAGCCAGCGAACCCGTTCCCGATAGTTTGACTGCGAAAATACCGCCCGAGGCCACGCTGATTCCGACACCGACCATAAACACGTCGAAAGCGAGTGAGTCTTCAAACGCGAGCAATTCCTCGGCGGCGACGTTCACAGTTCCACCGGTCAAGGTGACGATGCGCACTCGCCAGCCCTGCCTGGCACAGTACACAGTCCCCTTGCCTTCAACGCTGACCAGGGGCGTCACCATGCGCAGAAGTTTCTCCGAGATGCCTTTCGCTTTGAGCGGTGGCAGTCGGTTGAACTTGATATCGCCGTAATGGGCAATCCCGGCTCCGAGTTTGACCAGGGTCCGGCCGTCGACATTGATCCGCACGATTCGGTCGGAAGCCTTCACGAATCTCGCCCCCGCCGCACCGGTATCACGGGGAAAATCCGCAAACGGACTCGCCTTTTCTTTTTGCAATTCTGTTGCCATTTCTTGATTCCTCCTCGACGACTCTCCTCTCGAATTGCGTTCACTCCTCTTCACCACATGGTGGAGAGTCGGGTGTGCAAGACGGGAATACGATTTAAGGAGAGCGTCAGTAGGGTAGTGAGAAAAGAGTCGGTTTGGTATCAGGTAAATTACCTACATTGCCTGAAATGATTCTTGAGACCCACGGCTTTAGTGGTAGTTCAAAGAATAGTCTGGTGAATCAGCAAACAGTCCGATTCACCAGACTCAGCAACATCAGTGAACCTTGGTTGAGATGGGATCCAACATCTTGGCACTCGCGCGAACGACCTGGATTGATTCGATTGGCGAGGTGATAAAAACTTTGCCGTCTAACGACAGCTCCAGGCGGTAACCGGTAGCAATCATTCCCATTTTGAAGGGCCGATCACGTAGCAATGAACCACAGACCATTACCTCAGTCGGTTCAGGAAGATGCTTCCCTCCTTCTACCAGCGCCCAACCGCTTTTTTGGTCAAGCACCAGGACGCGGTACTCGGTGTTGCGAGTCCTCACCAGGATCGTAGTGAACGGCTCAAGCGAGTCGAGCTGAACTTCGTCCGTCACGGTGGAAGTCTCAGACTGAGCCTGATCCAAACCCTCGCGCTGTTTACCTTCCCAACAGGCGGAACACAAAGAAACAACCGGATCTAACTCCAGCTTAGGTTCGTCAAGCTGCCGGCCGCATTGGTTGCAGAGTCCATATGATCCGGACAACAAGCGATCGAGCGCATCATCCACCTTTCGCAGACGTGCCTGGAGAACCTTTCGTTCCCAGCGGGATGTCCCGAATTGCGGTCCGGTAGCACTCGGATCCTCCTCAGCTTCGCTGCCGCTGAAGGCTTGTCTGCAAATCGACTCGCAGAGGTTCTCACGCTCCTCATGCAAGCGGTTCCAAATCCGCCCGTCTCTTCCGCCAAAAGGAATTTCAGTCAAGTGAATTCTTGGATTTGCGTTCATCATGGTTGTCCTGATTTCTCCGCTGTCATAAGGAATCAAGCCGTGTCGGCATCTCATACTCCCAGATGCCGCTGTCTTGACTGACTGCACAATCCGTACCAGTAGCAGCTTTCCGGATTTTCGTCGCTTTCCGCGGCAACAGCGAGGGACGGGTGCGTGGTATTTCGCAATTCCGAAATTTCACGCTCCCTTCTTATTATTGGTCAAATAGCTGGTTGCCCAACAACCAGGTGTTTTTACTATAAAACTGTTTCGAAATCCTACTCACCTATTATCTTTACCAGTACTCGCTTCGGACGGCCACCGTCAAACTCGCCGTACATGATCTGTTCCCACTGACCGAGATCCAATCGTCCCTGGGTAACAGCAACCATTGCTTCCCGCCCCATCACATGTCGCTTCATATGCGAGTCGATGATATCTTCGCCAATTACCTCATCGCTATATTCACCAGCTGCCAGGACTGGAGCGAGTTTTTCCAGCCACGATTCGTAACGTCGATACAGTCCTTCCTCCTCATCATCAACGAACACTGACGCTGTGACGTGCATTGAATTGATCAATACGAAGCCCTCAGTCACCCCACTCTCGCGCAAGCAATCCTTAACTTGCGGAGTGATATTGACGAAACCGCGGTGACCAGCGACGTGTAACTGTACTTCTTGGCGATAGCTTTTCATCTCGCCTTCGCAACGATTCAGCTTGCTCACACAGTACACTAAAACATCAGCTTCAAAGCGAATTGTAATTGTCTTGATGAGCCCGAGTCACCGGTGGGAAAGCGAGTATTGACGATCCGGCCAAAAGCAAGGGTACCAACTACTCTGCCAGGCTGGCCGAAACTTGGATGGTTGAAAACGTCAAAAGCCTCAGCCCGAAACTGGAGCGTCATCCTCTCACTCAGTCGCGTATTCTTTGCCAGGGAAAAGTCTACGTTATTGAAGCCTGGGCCAATGATGACATTCCGACCCAGGTTGCCGAAGCGAGAGACAGCGACGAAAGGAGCCGTATCAAACCAGCGATCCACGCTGCCGATGGTTTGCACCGGACCAGTGACATCGGGGCGCAAGGTGTTAGCCACCCCATTGACGCTCGCGTTGCTGGTGATGATGTTCACCGGGTTCCCACTTTGCACTTGGAGGATCGCAGCAAGTTGCCAGCCTGAGACCAGTTGATTGGCTTTGAAAGGCAGTTCGTACAACCCGTATAGCACGAAGCGATGGCGGGCATCGAAGTCCGAAAGGCCGCGATCACCGCGTACGTCGTAACTGTTCTGCACAGTGACAACCGGAGGAGAGGTCAGAGAGTTGTAGTCGATCGACTTGGACCACGTGTAGGAGGCGTTGAGTTGCAGTCCGCGGGCGAAACGTTTGTTGGCTGATGACCAGAGCGCGTTGTAGCTGGAGTTTCCCGAGCCCTCAACCTGAGTGATGTTTCCCAGCGAGGCGCCGGGCAAGATCGGACTCGAGGTTGACAACCGGACAAAGGGGCGCACACCGTTTATGGGCTGATTGATGTTCCGGGAGATACGTAAGTTGGTGCCCTTCGATCCAAAATAGCCCGCCATCAGCACCACACTTGGTCCAACGTCGCGTTGGATATTCAGGTTCCACGACTGCACATAGGTGTTTTCGTAACCATGATCAACCGTAGTCGGAGTCAAACCGGCAGCCACAGCCTGGCTCAACGCGTTGTTGAGACGAACCGTCCCAGTAACGCCGAGTGGGGTGGCGAGTGGTGGATTAGCCGCTGTGTTCAGCACGACATTGATTAGCGGCTGCTCGGTCTGAATCGCGTAACCCAGGCGAACGGAGGTTCGGCCATCTTTGAACGGGTCCCAGGCCAGACCGACGCGAGGCTGAAAGTTTAGCGCGTTCTTCTGGTAAGGTTCATCAATGTCGGTCCCCACTCTGAGCAAAGCCGCGCGTTCAGGATCAAAGACAATGAACCGGTCGTAACGCTCGGTGGGAGGTAGGTTCAACTCGTAGCGCAAGCCGAGATCAAAAGTCAGGTTGGGCTTCCACTTGAAGGTGTCCAACGCAAAGACGTCGAATGCAGTCTGCGCAATACTGCTCGCCGTACTAGGAAGCGTGATGGAAAAAGAGTTGGCCGTGCCCTGGAGAAATGCACCAATACTGGGAAAATTAAACGTTCCCACATCGGTCATGAAAAAATTGCTATAGAAGCGGCGGTATTCCCCGCCCAACTTGATCGAGTGCGATCCGCTTAACCTGCTAAGAGTGTCAGAGACGATAAAACTCGTATCGCCACGGCCCTGGGGAACTTGCCTTGGACCACCGAAATTGAAGCCACCAGCGACATTTAGTTGGGGCAAGCCGATTGGTTGATCGATTCCGTTCCGGATCTGGAAGTCAGCCGGATTCAAGGGAACCGCGGCACTGCCAACAAAAGAAAAGCGATTGAAGCCAAGGCGGGCCTCGTTGACCGTTGCATTGTTAAAAACGTGCGTCAGATTGAGCGTG
>DATFRK010000065.1:0-4972 GCA_035263325.1 Pyrinomonadaceae bacterium
ATGTCTGCGTTAGTTTTCAGCAAGTCATCACGGCTCATACCAGGCTTGCGCGCCAGGCCGGCAGTGATGATGACAACGTCGGAATTCTCCGTCCCATCGTAATTATTTGCGCCTACGAGATCGACGTCAAAGCCTTCAACCGGCGCGGCTTGAGCCAGGTCTAAGGCTTTTCCCTGCGGCACTCCTTCAACGATATCGACTAAAACAACGTCGCCCAACTCCTTAGCTGCTAGCCAGTGAGCAGCAGTTGCGCCAACATTTCCGGCACCGACCACCGTGATCTTCTTTCTTGCACCCATGTCTTCGTGATCCTTTCAGAGGCAGAGATGTTTTCGCGTTTACAACGCTTCGCTCTCTGCGGGATTTGTTATTAAAATTGCTAGGATTTGAAAGAGGGCGAGTGTACAAGTCGCTCCGAGGGGTGTCAAGAAATGGCCCTGGCGAAGCGTCTATGCCACGGCCTTGTGACACATGGTACTTGACGCTCGCTGCTACGAAAAGGTGCAGGTAAAAAGACATCATGCCACGGCCTTGTGCACTGGTACTTGACGCTCGCTGCTACGAAAAGGTGCAGGTAAAAAGACATCATGCCACGGCCTTGCGCCGTGGTACTTGACGTTAGCTGCTAAGAAAAAGGTGCAGGTAAGAAAACATCATGCCACGGCCTTGCGCCGTGGTACTTGACGTTGATTGCTAAATGGGTGCACCTCGAACGAGAGCATCACACACTCGCTACGCTGAACGCTTGTTGAGTTGAGTCGGCAAGAAACCTGAATCTCCACGGCGCAAGGCCGTGGCATCATTGTGAAGTTGAGAAGCTGTAAATTTAGCTGTAATCGTGAATCTCCACGGCGCAGGGCCATGGCATCATTGCGAAGTTGAGGCGCCGTAAATTTAGCGGTAATCGTGAATCTCCACGGCGCAAGGCCGTGGCATCAAATGAATGAGTCTAAAAGATTGGTTTCACAAACTAGTCGCTACTGAGTCGCAGGAGGATCCTACTGACCTGGATGTGGCAGATCTCGACGACCCATTCCCTGACCCGGTGGAGATTGAAATCACGGACATCTTCGACCTGCACACCATTCAACCGCGAGATGTAAAAGTCGTCGTCGAAGAATATCTTTACCAGGCCCGGCTAAAGGGTTTTCGCTCCGTTAGAATCATCCACGGCAAAGGAATCGGCGTGCAGCGCGAAATGGTCCGCTCGATCCTCGCCCGCACCCCATTTGTTCAAGACTGGTCTGATGCGCCGCCTGAGGCAGGAGGATTAGGCGCGACGATTGTTAGAATGAAGTTTTGAGCAACTAATGCGGCTTGATCCTGCGGCAGAGTCTTGCCAAATCTTCCAAATGACCCTCGTCGTGCTCCAACATCATTTCGAGCAAGCGATCCAGGGTGACCTGACCAACACCTTGAAGTTCTCCAGTCCGCTTGAATTGCCCTTCATCAATCGTTCGTAGCAACGCGACGTTTTCCCTGCGCGCCCTGGTGAAACCACCCAACGCTTCATCAAGATTTTGGCGATTGTAGTGACGCTCTGACGCGACCCTTGCCCCGTCGAAATCTGCCAGCCGTGGCGCTTCTTCATTCAAGATACTGGTAATTCTCAGACCGTAACCTTCAACTTCGAGGTCGCGCAGATGACAGATGTTTTCCAGGAAAGAGAATTCGTCGGCTGAGGGTTTTAGCGTCAGGGACTCTGCGGGAAACTCGCGCAGTAAATTCGCAATCTCAAGCGGAGTTTGCGATAAGCTGTTAATCAATTCGCCTACCGTCAGGTCGTTCATGCTCGGCCATTTTAGGGGCTGCCGGATTTTCTGAAAAGTGCGCTTACCGCCTCAGAGGCCAGATACTTTCACTGCTCTCTCGTCGGCCACATCAATCACTGCGGCATTGGCGATCGGGACCACGCCTTCTTTCATCAACTTGTACTCAACCGCATCAACCAACCCACGCCAACTAGCCTCAACGATATTTGCCGACACGCCCACTGTGCCCCAGTTTGTTTTTCCATCTCCGGAAGTGATCAGTACCCGCACCAAACTCGCTGAGCCAGATAACGTGCTATTGATGACTCGCACCTTGTAGTCAACCAGGTGTACCTCAGCTAACGAGGGGTAGAACTTCTCGAGCGCCCTTCGCAAGGCCTGGTCGAGTGCGTTAACTGGTCCAGTACCACTGGCGGCTGAGTGCTCTATTCTCTCCCCCACTCTGATCTTTACCGTGGCCTCACTCAACGGTATGGCACTGCCCCGGTGTTCGTCGATAACCCGGTAGGAGAGCAACTCGAAGTATGGCTTGCGCTCCTCGCGCAACTTGTTCACCAATAACTCAAAACTCGCTTCGGCACCTTCAAATTCAAAACCATCGTGCTCCAACCGTTTTAGTTCTTCGAGGATTTGTGTCTCCTCACCCAACTCAATGTTTAGTTCACGCGCTTTTGCTTGCAGGTTCGCTCGTCCGGAAAGGTCTGAGACCAGAACGCGACGACGATTGCCCACCAATTCAGGTGAAATGTGCTCGTAGGTTTTGGGATTGCGCTCAACGGCCGAGACGTGTACCCCACCTTTGTGCGCAAAGGCGCTATCGCCCACAAAAGCTGCCCCTGAGTTGAGCGAAAGATTGGCGATCTCACTAACGAAGCGCGAGGTCTCACGCAGCCTCTTTAGTCGCTCACGGCCAATGATTTCACAGCCGAGTTTGAGTTCCAGGTTGGGGATGATCGAACAAAGATTAGCGTTACCACATCGTTCACCGTAGCCGTTGATCGTGCCCTGGATGTGCACCGCTCCAGCCATCACCGCAGTCAACGTATTGGCGACGGCCAGTTCACCATCGTTGTGGCAGTGAATACCAACGGGAACGTTAATTCTTTCGGCTACCAGGCTCGTGATATAGCCCACGTCATCAGGCAGGCTACCGCCGTTCGTGTCACAAAGCACGACGCGTTCAGCCCCACCAGCCACCGCCGCTTCGAGCGTCGACATGGCATACTCCGGGTTCGCCCGGTAACCATCAAAGAAATGCTCCGCGTCGTAGATCACCAGATCGACTCGGCTCGCCAGGTAGCGAACGGAGTCCTGGATGATCTCCAGGTTCTCCTCCGGTGCCATGCGCAACGCGTCGGTGACGTGCAGCTCCCACGACTTGCCAAAGATTGTAACGACCGGGGTCTCTGCTTTGATCAGCGACTGAATGTTGGGATCTTCTTCACACGAAAAACTTTTGCGACGCGTGGCGCCAAAAGCTGCAATGCGCGCGTTGTTTAGTTTGAGCGCTCGGGACTCTGTAAAAAAAGCGACATCGCGAGGATTCGATCCCGGCCAACCGCCTTCGATGAAGTCCGCTCCCAGCGCATCAAGCTCTTCGGCGATCCGGCACTTATCAGCGACCGAGAAATTGATCGCTTCGCCCTGGGTGCCGTCTCTTAAGGTAGTGTCGTAGATCTCGATTCGCTGCTTCATAGATATGACCTTTGGAGTGTGGTCCTGACGCGTCGGGACCGCTGCTGCTTTGTGATCGAAATTCGATCTGAAGAGCGGTGACGAATCACCGCACTCCAGATAGTTGGGTGCTTTCCACCAGGTAGAGCCAGTGTTTGTATCGTTGATCGCGACCTAAGGTCGCGTCAAAAAACGCTTGCTGAAGTTTTAAGGTGATTGGACCAGGACGACCGTCGTTAACGGGTAAGTTGTCAACTTCGCGAATTGGTGTTACCTCCGCTGCCGTTCCGGTGAAGAACGCTTCGTCAGCCGATCGCAAATCATCAAGGCTCAGGTCCACGGTGCTAACCTGGTAACCGAGGTCGCGCGCGATGCGAATTACCGCGTCGCGAGTGATGCCCAGCAGAATTGAATGAGTCTCATCATTGGTCAGCACTTCGCCGTTACGCACCAGGAAGAGGTTCTCGCCGGATCCTTCAGCCAAACTGCCATCGACATTCAACAGGATTGCTTCATCGAAACCCCGTTTGACTGCCTCCCGCACTGCCAATACGGAGTTGACGTACTGACCGCAGGCTTTTGCTGTTGTCGGCATCATCTGCGAATGAAACTTCTTCCAGGGAGACACCGTCACACGCACACCTTCTTCCAGCCCCACCGCTCCGAGATAAGGCGCCCAGGGCCAGGCCAGAATTGCTACTTCTACCGGGCAATTGAACGGGTGCAAACTAAGACTACTGCTACCGTAATAGACCAGCGGCCGTATGTAACAACTGCGAAATTCATGCTGCACAATCAGTTGGCAGATTGCTTCCGTCAATTGGTTCCGGTCGTAAGGTATTTCCAGGCCGTGGATGCTCGCCGAATCGTAGAGACGGTCAAGATGCGCGTCGAGACGAAAGATAGCGGGGCCGTCCTCAGTCTCGTAACAACGTATTCCTTCAAACACTCCCGTGCCGTAATGCAAGGCATGGCTGGAGACGTGGGTGGTAGCGTCCTGCCAGGGGATCAAATCACCGTTTTTCCAAACCCACCTTGATTGGTCGAAGGTCATAGGCCTCCTCTCATCAGACGAACTGTGGCGCTGAATCAGCTATCAAAAAAAGCCATCAACTTTAGGGTTGATGGCCGCTCGTCGATGGTGATGTTAAATCGCCATCACGTCGGCTTATTGGCCGCAATAGCAATGGCGAAAATGGCGGGTGCCGGACATTCGCACGCGCCACTGGAATTTAGCCTGGTCGTTAGATTAATCACGTTTGTGCATCCGAGGCCCGATTGCGGGCCGACATTACGCATACTCTAACTGGTAGCCCCAAACTTGCACAATTGATTTTTTTTAGAGAACTATAAATTGCGGCCCAATAGAGAACCGGGAGCGGCAGCGACCGGATGGTACGGTCAACTAACTATCTGTAAAGAAGGTTGACCATATCAACCCGTCGCTACCACCGCCGGGTCCTCTACTCAGTCCTGCAGATCCGAAGCCGGTAGATGGAGATTGAACTCTTCATGTACCGCGTTCA
>DATFRK010000066.1:0-6169 GCA_035263325.1 Pyrinomonadaceae bacterium
CATTGATAGACGAACCTTTCACGCTACCTTCCACACCATCAATGTCCAGTGAACCGTTGATGAGCTCAATCGATTCGAGGGCCACTTTGCGTGGTACCGTAAGCGTGTAGTCGACGGTAGCAGGATTGTCCCACCGGTCGCCGCGTGAGTTCTGATTCCAATCCGGATAGTCAGTCTTGATACGCAAACTCTCTTCGCTGGCGTTGACATCAATCTTCGCTTCGGCGAGTCGTTCTTTCCGATTGGCTCGCTTGACTGCATCAACCTGGACCGCAGCCCGATCCCAAACCTTTATTTGTACCGCGCCATTGATGTTCTCAAGCCCGACGCGGCCAGTAGGGGAAATTGGATAGGTCTCATGAAACTCCTCGCGAAACTCGTCCCCTTCGGCTGAACCGGAGTAATCCACGATCGGTGCGCTTCCGGTAGCGGAGGGAGTAGGTCGCAGTTCCTGGATGCAGTCGGGGCAAACAACAGCTGCAGCCGACGGTCCGTGACCAGTGTTTGCCAGCGCCATGATGGCGACGACAGAGGTAATGAGGGCTTTTGTCAACATGCTCTTCTAATCAATCCTGTCACTGAGATATGGGAGCGCAGGTGGCCCGCCTGCTCTTAACAACGATCCTCTGAGCCAGCAGGCGAGCCGCCTGCGCTCCCAGCAATTACATTGCTCGCTTTAAATTTATGGAGCCGTTGAGAGTCTTTAACAACAGCTCACGACCGCCTGCACCAATTTTCCCGTCGAGCTTCTTACGATCTTTCATGCCGCTCAAGGTCATCGGGAAATCTGAATTAATCTCGCCATTCAAAGTCTCAGCCTTAACATCTGTACTGAGGACAGCAGGCAGATCGAGATCTATGCCACCATTCAGAGTCTTGAAGGCCAGTGTGTTGGGCCAGTTAGCGTCTCCAATTTTCGCCGAGATTTCGCCGTTAATGGTGGACGCCTCAGCATAACCGCTGGTTGAGATTTTAATACTGCCGTTCACGGTTTTCAGACTGACGTTGCTCGACAGACCAGTGGCGCTGATCTCGCCATTCACCGTACGACCAACAAACCCAACCTGGGGCGGTACGCGCACCGAGAAGTCAACACTTACGTCGTTGTTCCTGACGGTTCGTGTCGAATTATTCGGCTTTTCAGAACCTGCAGGATCACAAGGAGTCATCCCACCTTCCTCAGCAGGATAGACCGCGCAAATTGTGACGCCGCCAGCATGGGGCACGACTCTCACTTCTACCGTATTCACATCACCGCGTCGCGCTCGCTTAATTGCGACGACCTGCACTTCACCGGTGTTAGATGGTTCCGCCACGACACCGCCGTTTGTTCCCTGGATTTCAATCGTCTGACCAGGGGACAAGCGACCGTTCCAGCGAAACTCATCGCTGCGCGACGAAGTTTGCGCCTGTGAAATATAACGGCAACTCACAACTGTTCGAGCACTCGCTGTCGGGACGAGAGCATTGGTCCATTCGGAAATCATTTGGCCAGCTTCGATTGTCAGCAAGCGAACTTGATTCAACTCCTTAATCATGCTCGACAATGCAGCCAGACCAATCGCCAGAAACAGCACTACCTTGTGCCAGCTGATTCCACTTTTTTGATTTCTGCCTGTGTCTTCCATCCCACCTATCCTCAACTTACCAGGGCCGAGAGCGGCCAACCTGAAGGACTTAACAAACCGCCCCCGGCCCTTCTGCGTTGCTCTATAGTCAGAACACCGACCTGTAGGTGGTTGTGGCAACAAATTTCGCCTCAGAAAGAACTCTTTTTCCTTAATAATATTGGAGTTATCTTGCGTCGCCGCCAACAACTCCCGCCGTTCACTGGCTCACTCGGTTTCTGCGCATCAGATAGCTGACAAACGAGAGCAGTCCCGCGAATTTGTACGACGGATCGACGTAGTGTTCGATCACATAAAAGGCAAAGTAATAGAAGCGGCAAAAACCCCAGATTGCCAGGGCGAGCAGGACACCAACCTTTAGACTCGGAACCTCGAGAAGCAACAGACTCGTAGCGAGAATACCGAGAATCAGAAAGAGGATCCCCTTCACCTTAATCCAACTCGAATTAGTAAGGTCCTTCATAGCGAATAGACGACGGATATCTTGGAGTGCGCCGCCTTGTCGGCGCTTGGATCGAGCAATAAATTTCAGGTCAGTTTGGCCGGACGGAACTGAGGGCCCGTTCGTTAGAGGCTGGATCCCCAAAACGGCGGCCAGTCGCCGCGCTTCAAAGCCGCACTCCAAAGGTTAGCCGAGTTTTTTCAAGCGCAGAGTGCCGCCGAACGAGGCAACGGAAATAGTTGCATCACCGCTGCCGTGGATTGCGTAAATCCGGCGGACGGCATACGGAACCACTACTACTGAGGGCTTCACTATCACCGGGGCTACAACCGGAGCAGCCGTGCCGCTCTTGGCTATTGGAGCAGGGGTCTTTGCAGGGGGAGCGGTCGGTTTACCTTGCGGTGCAGGCTTGGGGGCGGGCACCGGAGGCATTGGCTCCGGCGTCATTTTAAGAGCAAAGTCGGAAACGATATCGCTGGTTTCTGAAATCTTGGCATTTAATTGAAACGACGCATCCGACGGCATAGCCAGCACCACATCGCCCGACATCGTAGTGAAGGAATAGGAACCCTTGCGTGCGAGGGGACCCGTCATGCTGACAGTGCCGTTGACTGTCTTGGCAATGACGTTGGCGTTACTTACCCTGTCGAGCCGGATGTCACCGCTCACGGTGCCCACTTCGCAGCTGTCTCCACCCTCTGCAGGGCGAACGTTTGTGACCTCCACCCCACCGCCGGCAGAACTGAGATTTATTCTACCGGTTGAGTCCTTTAACGAGATGCTGCCGCCAACACTGCCTGCTTCGACCAGACGAGAAGCTCGCTCAATACTAATGTCACCGTTTTGCGAGCCTGCGTAGGCAGCGGCAACACCTTCAATATTGATATCCCCATCTCGTGTCTGCACCTGGATAGTGGCGCCGTGGGGTACATCCATGTCGACGTCGGCCGAGGCACGACAATCAGCCTTTTTATTGAATTTCTGAGAACCGTCGTAAATCATTACGTCAATGCGCGTGGGTGGTCCGGAAACCTCTTTGGTCTTGTCGATGCGGCGCAGTTCAATCTCTTCGACATCGAGTGCGCGTACGCGCACTTCGCTCTTGTCCCAGGCATGCACGGAGATCGTGCCGGACATTACACAGAGTGTGACCGTGACTTTAGGATCGACTGCAGTCGAACGCTCAGTCTTTTCGTTGGGCTTTTTATCGTTCTTATCTGCGAGGGTGGGAGCGGCACCGGCAATAGAGATGATAAGGCCTAAGGGAAGTAGAAACGACAACACCTTCATCAAGCGTACAAACCAAGCCTTTCAGTGAGTGCGCACGCGCGCATCAGCAATGGTATTGAGCAGATCCACTTTGCTTTGATAGGCAGCAAACATGAACTCCGCCGCGTCCGGATCGTTTGGATTACTCTTGGCCGCACTTCGAGTTGCGGCAATCGCGCGATCCACCACTGCCAAGTTGCGTTGATACTCAACCTGTAGAGCCGGTCTCATCGCCGTGTTGCCCGCTTTGATCGTTAGATCCAATTTGGCGATAGTCTGCAGATAGCTTTTCTCGCCAGGGAGAAGTTTCGGGTGATTGGCCCGTTCGGCCAACTGGGGAGCGGAGTTGGCATTAAGATTCTTGCGTTGACGCTGGGGGTGTTTCTCAACAACAGCTACCGCTTTGCCGGGGCCTTGCTGGATTTCTGTCCCACCAGTCGCCGCTGTCGTTGGCGTTACGTCAGGAGGTGCTGTGTTTGGAGTCTGAACTGCTGGCTGCTTCTCAGCAACAAATGGCGGTTGTGTAACCGTTGGCTGTCGCAACTTGATAATCCCAAAGATCGCTGCGAAGGCGAGCACAATCATCAAGCTCGCATAACCCAAAGTCCGCTGAGGCGTGAAGCTAAACAGACCAGAAAGTGATTTACGGAAGTTGGCTAGTACACCGACACTCTCAACGTGCGTATGGCTGGGCCGCATACCCAACACTGCTGCATCAATTCGTTGGCGCAGTTGGGCAGTAGGAACGCTCGACTCAAACTCGGGCGCCAGAGCCTTGGACAGCAACAGGCTCTCTTCCTCGAGCTCACGCGCAGCGGCCGCACAAGTCGCACAAGAAGCCAGATGGAGCGTTGTGTTCTCCATCATCTCGCTGGAAAGCTCACCATCGAAATAGCTTTGCAGCCTTCCTTCGTCCAAACACTGTCTCATCGCCTGCCTCCGATCTTTCCGTACACCCTGGCAAATTCCTTGCGGCCACGAGCTACGAGACTGCCCACGTTGGTCTCTTTTAATGACAACGTGGTAGCGATCTCTCGATAAGAAAGCCCCTGCTGTTTTAGTAGCAAGCAGCTTCTCATTGGCTCCTTTATCTTTTCCAAGGCCCGGCGCGCCTCTTCAATTGCCATGCGGCGCTCATAGTCTTCTTCCGGTGCCTCAACCTGGCCACCAAAGTCATTTGCCGTGTTTTTTTGATACTCGTTATCGCGCACCATTGAACGGGTGTTACCACGTACCGTGTTACGCGCCACATTCAAGGTGACACGCAACAACCACGCCCGCAGCAATTCCTCGCCCGGCGTGGAGTCCAGATGGCGATAGAGTCTCAGAAAAACTTCCTGCGTCACGTCTTCGGCAAGGGCAGAATCGCGCACGACTGCCCTGGCCGTTCTGAAAACGGCGCGGTGATGGAGTGTAAACGCTTCGTCGAAGCTGAGCGGAGCTACCGCTGCAGTCTCGATGTCGTTAGGCATGGACTCGATCAAAGCTCTAGCTTGTCCGTTCATCTATCACCGCTCTCTCAACTACGCAAACACCGCAACTAACTGATTTGTGGCAACTTTATCTACAATTAGTCGCTACGGTTTTTGCGCCGTTTATTGTAGTCTGAGTTGCCGCCTGCGCCAATCGATGAGCGGTTTTTTCAAAATCCCCGGTGAATATTGCCAATCGCTTGAACGACCGTAACTTACGGAAAGTTCTTGAATGTATTACCTGAGATAGGAAAATTCTGTTGAACAGCCAAGCGAACACCACCGAGACAGACCGACTCGCTAATAGCCCGTTCATGAAAGCCTGCCGGCGACAGCCGGTTCCCTACACGCCCGTCTGGCTGATGCGCCAGGCTGGTCGCTACATGAGTGAGTACCGGGAAGTGCGGGCCCGCACCACCTTTTTGGAGTTGTGTAAGTCACCGGAGTTAGCCGCGGAAGTCACCGTTACCGCAGCCGAACGCCTGGGTGTCGACGCCGCCATCATATTTGCGGACATCCTTTTGATTCTGGAGCCAATGGGCATCGAACTGGAATACCCGGAGGGTGAAGGACCCGTAATTCACAATCCCATCTGCGTTGCCTCAGAGGTCGATCGCCTGCGAGAGGTTGAAGACCCCGGGGCCCTGAATTACGTGTATGAGGCAATCCGCCTCACCCGGCGTTCCTTGAGGGAAGACATTCCCCTGATTGGTTTTTCCGGCGCCCCTTTTACCCTCGCCTCCTATCTGATCGAAGGCGGCGGTTCGAAAAATTACGTGCACACAAAGAAACTAATGCACGACGACAGCGGCGCCTGGCACGCAATGATGTCCCTGATCTCGCGCGCCCTGGTGAAGTACCTCAACGCGCAAATCGAGGCGGGAGCACAAGCAGTGCAACTATTCGATTCCTGGGTCGGCTGTTTGAGTCCGGACGACTATCAGGAGTTTGTGCTGCCTCATACTCGCAACATCATCAGAAACATCACCGCAGGAGTGCCGGTGATCCATTTTGGCACTGGCACTGGATCCTTGTTGGAACTGATGCGCGAGGCAGGCGGTGATGTGTTGGGTCTTTATTGGCGCGTGCGGCTCGCTGATGGTTGGCAAAGAGTTGGTCATGATGTCGCAATCATGGGTAATCTCGATCCCGTAGCCTTATTCAGTAGTAACGACGAGATTCGCACCCAGACAAGTCGCATTCTCGCGCAGGCGCAACGACGACCAGGTCATATCTTTAATCTCGGCCATGGCATCCTTCCGGAGACGCCGGTGGAAAACGTAGTAGCCTTAGTAGAAATGGTCCAGGAGATGAGTGCTGCTTAGTGACAAACAACGCCCCAAACAAAACGCAGTACG
>DATFRK010000067.1:0-5961 GCA_035263325.1 Pyrinomonadaceae bacterium
AGTAAGGAGGGGCAGTCAGGTTGATGGTTCGCACTCAATGGCCGCTTTTCTTTCTGCAGCTTGCATTGCAGAATAGAGCCCAATGAGCTCTCACCCGAACGCCAAACCTCAACCGCGTCTTGCTCAATCTGGCGACGCTGCAAAAATAGCCGGCGTCATCAACGCTGCCTTTCGCCTGGCGGAAAACTTCTTTATCGATACAGACCGCATTACCGTTTCAGAAGTAGAAGCACTCCTACGTACTGGCGCATTTCTCCTCATCGATGGGAGCGACGTCTTGGATGGTTGTGTCTATGTTGAGGCTCGTGGTGAAAGATCGTATCTGGGCTTGCTATCCGTAAATCCCGCCTTACAAAAAGGAGGCGTTGGTTCGCAACTAATGGCGGCCGGTGAAGATCATTGCCGCCGGCTGGGTTGCCACTTCATGGACATTCTGATCGTCAACCTCCGCGAGGATCTGCCGAAGTTCTATGGGAAGCGCGGCTACGTCGAAACCGGCACAGCACCTTTTCCTGCGGACGTGACTACAAAGCTGCCCGTTCATTTCATAACGATGTCCAAGCAGTTGGATTAACTTTGGAGTGCGGCGACTTGGCGCCGCTTTGTGATCGTGCACGTCAAGACCTCGATCACAAAGCGGTGACAAGGCCCCGCACTCCAAAGTTTGCGCCAGTCTTTTACGTTTAGTAGCATCTTCCTTCCATGTACGACAATTTCCCAGAGATTGCTTCCAGCCTTGCCGCAGTTGCTAAAGGACTGCATGCGCGCGGCTGGTTGCTGGGAACCAGCGGCAATCTCAGTGCCGTGGTTAGCCGCGACCCGCTGCGACTGGCGATGAGCCCGAGTGGTGTCGACAAGGGTGAAATCAATCCCGCGCAGATTCTTTTAATCGACGAACATGCACGTGTTGTCAGTGACCACCCGGCGAAACCGTCCGACGAGAGCCCGCTCCACCTCAGAATCGTGAAAGAACGCGGGGCCGCTGCAGTCCTTCACACCCATTCGATTTGGAACACAATTCTTTCGGATCTACACGCGAGTGAAGGCGGGCTGGCGATTGCGGGATACGAGATGCTGAAAGGTCTCGATGGTGTGACCACTCATGAATACCAGGAGTGGCTACCGATTGTGGAAAACTCTCAAGACATCACTTCACTGGCGGACACGATTGGCGAGACACTGGAGAAGAACAAGAACGCTCACGGCTTTCTCTTGCGACGTCACGGGCTCTATGCCTGGGGCAAGGATCTCAAGCAAGCTAAAAGACACATCGAAATATTTGAATTCTTGCTGGAGACAGTTGGGCGTACGCAACTAATTGCTGATAAACAAACGGCGCCGGAGTTGTAGATCATGGCTATCGTAACTATTCCTGAAGAAGACAAGACGATAAAGGATAGCGCGGCGATCGTCGCCTGTCTAAAAACGTATGATATCGACTACGAGCGTTGGCTTCCCGCTCACCCCGTGGCCGACGATGCGCCGGCAGAAGAGATTCTGCAGGCCTACGCCAAAGAGATCGGTGAGCTAAAACGCCGAGGCGGTTACGTTACGGCAGATGTGATTGACGTTGGCCCAGGAACACCAGGGTTGGAGGCGATGCTGGCTAAGTTCAATCGGGAACACTGGCACGACGAAGACGAAGTACGCTTCATCATCGCCGGACGGGGATTGTTTCACATTCACGCGGAAGGACAACCAGTGGCGGCCATCGAGGTCGAGGCAGGCGATCTGATCCGTGTGCCCCGCGGCACTCGCCACTGGTTCAACTTATGCGCCGATCGGAGGATTCGCGCGATCCGGTTGTTTCAGGACATGTCAGGTTGGACGCCAATTTACACCGAAAGTGGCGTAGACGAGAGTTTTCACCCGGTCTGCTTTGGAGTTAGTCACGTGCCGCTGAATGCTGCCGGCTAACTTCCCGCAAGTCTCATGGCCTTCAATCTTTCCCGGGCAGGCATTCGTAGAATCTTGCTCGACATAGAGGGAACTACCACTCCCATTGCCTTTGTGCACGACGTGTTGTTCTCCTATGCTCGGGAGAAGTTGCCGAGTTATCTCCAGGAACACTCCGCGGACCTGAGCGACGAGCTTACGAAGCTCCGCAACGAACAGGCAGAGGATCTGCGCAATGGTCTACATCCCCCTCTAATCGAAGCCGGACAGCTAGAGACGATCGGCGGTTACGCGCTTTGGCTGATCGACCGGGACCGTAAGTCGACCGGTCTGAAGTCGCTCCAAGGCAAGATCTGGCGCCAGGGCTATCTCGATGGGACTTTAAAGGCGCAGGTTTTTCCCGACGTCCCTTCGGCTCTCGAACGCTGGCATCGCGCTGGTTTGAAAATCAGCATCTTCTCTTCGGGCAGTGTGTTGGCGCAACAGCTCCTCTTTGCCCACACTGAAGCAGGAGATCTCAGCAAATTTCTGGAAGGCTTCTTCGACACAACTACTGGTCCAAAGATCGAGGCTGATAGTTATCGCAACATCGCTCAAGCACTCCAACTAAGAGCAGCGGAAGTGCTTTTCATCTCAGACGTAGACAAAGAGTTGGCCGCCGCCACTGGGGCCGGCATGCAAACGTTGCTGTGCGTGCGACCCGGTAATCAGCCACAGGAAAACGCAGCGGCGTATCAAACTATTCAAAGCTTTGCCGCCATAGAGAACCCGGAGAGGTAGCGACGGGTAACGCCGGTGTTTGCCTGTTCTCGCGCGCAGTAGCGACACAATCGCTGTGTTCCCTCTATCAAGGTGCAACCGAGGTCGATTGACGCTAGAATGCCGGCGTCAACCACACCAATTCATGATCAGGAAAGCTTGAAAGGAGCTCCCATGCCAGTCTACATGGTCGAACGTAATCTACCGGGCATCCAGATGGACCAACTTGCTGCTGCCCAAAAGGCCGCCATCGAAACAAGCAACAAATTCACTGCTGAAGGCAAGGCTGTGCGCTACATTCGCACCACCTTTGTGCCTGGCGAGGCCCACTGCATGTGTTTGTTTGAAGCGTCGAATCCAGAGATTGTGAAAGAGGTAAATGAAACGGCGCAGATCCCGTTCACCAGGGTTGTTGAAGCTTTAGATCTAACGCCCCAATAACTCGTCTAAACATCGAAAGTCCAACGTCGTAAGGCCAAAGTCTGTTTGTGAGGCAGACATTGGACTTTCGACATTGGACTTTCGACGTGCAACTACTTCTTGATCGCCCCATAGAGTTGCTGGGCCAGACCGGGGTTCATAGACTTCAGCGCTTCGTATTCTTCCATCGCCCCCTTCTTGTCGTTGACGGCAGCATAAGTCAGTCCGAGGTTATAGTGTGCCTGGGCCAGTGTGGGACGTAGTTTGATGACTTGCTTGTAAGCCTCAATTGCTTCTGAATAGCGACCAGCGTTGTAAAGACTGAGGCCAAGATTGAAATGTGCTGACGCGTTAGTTGGCTCTATCTCGGCCGACTTTTTCAGTATCTCAGCAGCCTCGTCATAACGCTTCAGACCGTTGTAAGCATTGCCTAGATTCTTGTAGGCATAAGAAAGGATTTCGTTTCTCTCCTGGAATCCCTGGGTGTAAGCCTCGCCGGTGGCTCCCAAGAGTCTGATTGCCTCTTTACTCGCATCAACTGCTTCCTGGTAGCGCTCCTGGTGGTTATAGGCAAAGCTGAGATTGTTATAGATTTCGGGATTCTGCGGCTCCTGCTTCAGCGCGTCCTGGTAAGTCGTGATCGCCTCTGGAAATTTGTTTAGCCGCGCCAGCGAAAAGGCGAGCGGCAGCAATGCACCCTTGTAGTCAGGCTTAAGCTTTAGCGCTTTCTGATACGCCTCAGCTGCTTCAGTGAAACGTTGCTGATCTACATAAACATTGCCAAGACCAGCGTAGGCACGGGCGTCGGTTGGGGCGATCTGCGCCGCCAGCCTGTATTGTTGTTCGGCTTCTTCATAACGAGGCTTGGGAGCACTGCGGGCCGCGTTGGCGCGCGCAAGAATCTTTTCCGGCTCATCGCGAGTTGGCTGTTTAGGTTTCTTTCCTTTAACTTTGCCGCCACTGGCAGTACCCTGACCTCCCGCCTGGATCTCGTGTACGGTCGGATTCTGCGGTGAGCGAAAGATCAACGCCGCGCCGCCAGTAATGTCCCGCACAAGGCTTCCCCCGCCTGTCGGATCCTGAGCCTGGATTATGAACGGAGAAACTCCCAGCAAGAGCGCCGGCAGCATCAAGTAAAAGCGATTTCTCATCAGTATTCCCTTCCCCCACCTCCTCTGGGATTACAACTCATTCCGCGAGGGATGACAAGGGTAGAAGAAGGGAGGGCATTTGGCCTTTGAGCGTTGTTCTGTGTACTTTGTACTTTGTACTTCGTACTTGGTGCTTTGTACTTGGTGCTTTGTGCTTCGCCAAACGAAATCTCCGCTTACCTGGCATCAAAGAACCAAGAACCAAGTACAAAGGCTATAAGGACTCACTTCAGATCATCTAACTGCAACCCGATCGGCTCTGCTCCACTTCCCTTAATGCCGTCGATAACTCGAGCTACTTCTCCGTAGCTGATACTGCGGGGCGCCTTGATGAAGACGGTCTTTTCAATGCGCTGCGATTCGGGAAGGTTCTGACTGCTTAGCAGGTCGTCGCGAAAGACATGATTCTTGGTGCGCTCGGCAAACAGCGCCACCAGTTTCTGACTCAATTTCGCTGAATCATCAACTGTCCCCATGTCCTCGTTAAGTTGGTTGAGCTTCAGCGTGCGATCCGGATCGATCGTCACCACCAACGTCTTCGGATTCGGCGGATAGACCCGACCATCAGGCTGGGAAGGAAGCTTCGCGGAGAATTTGTGCGGCTTCAAGGGGGCGGCGACCATAAAGATGATCAGTAGGACCAACAGCACATCGATCAGTGGTGTAACATTGATTGCAGGCGCCGGGGTGTTGTCGTTGTTCTTCTTCTCGCTCACGATTGTTCCCTCCACTTGAAGGTATCGGCCAAACTCGTGAGCTTAGACACGCGCGCCCGTCGAAAGGTTCCCACTTCTGCTGGGAGCGCAGGCGGCTCGCCTTCTGCATTAACCAACGTGGCCGCCTGCGCGCCCAGCCACAAAGATGTCGTAGTGGAGAGTGAGAAAGTGGATGCCAAAAAGCCAAATTTCGTGTTTAGCGCGGAGTTCCGGACCGCTTGCCGCAGCCCCATTTTCATTTACCACCCAAACAGTGATCGTCTCATTCATCGGTAAGCGAAACGGCAGGATCGGATTTGCAAAATAGACGCCCTGGTCACCTCCTCGTCTGACCACCGGGAGTGTCGACAAAACGACGCCATAACCTTGTTGAAAGTTAGACGTTGCGAGGTGAAGGACACTCGAGAGATTGCCACCCGGCAGCGGAAACGCAATATTCATGTAGGTATTGTCGCCGGCAGAATGCGACGAATACGCAGCAACGTACATTGCTTGTCCGGTTTTCTGGTAGACCCTGATCCAGCCGCGGGCCGCCTTCCGCCCATCAACTTCTTCCGCCAGCGGCACTAAAGTGGTTTCGATCTGTTCGTCAGCTTTCTCCGCCGCTACGGGCAAACACAACTGGCCAACTCGTGTGCCCAACCAATGGGCCAGCCGACCGCCGGGTTTGAAAAATGGCTGCCAGTGCGGACGCACCACAAGCCTGTACTTGCATGTCTCTTCATAAAACGACCGCACGGTTGGATGGATCTTCTCAGCGTCGAAATCGATCCGCCGGTACGCGGAAAAGTCGTCAACCAAACCCAGTGGTGGTGGCTTGGCAAGGGCAATTGCGCCGACTCTTTCAAAGTAACCTGGCCCAGTAAAACTCCGCGCCCAAAGCTTGCTGAAAGGAATGCCTGGGGCCGCCGCGACGGCCTCGGGTGCAATCGCCGACCACACCAACAAACCCAACGTGGCGAAACCAAACGCGTTCAATAGCCCATGCGACATCGCCATCGTGGGAATTCTGAGGATTA
>DATFRK010000068.1:0-2345 GCA_035263325.1 Pyrinomonadaceae bacterium
ATCAGCGGCGCCGAATCTCTTTCCTCAGCGGCAAACATTTTTGTGGGTATTGAATCCGCACTCGTCATCCGACCGTACCTGGAAAAAATGACGCGCTCCGAGTTGTTACTCGTTCTGACCACCGGAATGGCCACAGTCGCCTCTAGTACACTCGGCGTATACGTAGCCTTCTTGACCGGCGTGTTTCCCACCGTTGCCGGCCATCTGATATCCGCTTCGGTGCTGGCCATTCCTGCTTCGGTGGTCGTGGCGAAGCTTCTCATTCCCGAGACCGAAACCCCTGAGACACTTGCGGCTGTTCCCAAGGAAGACGAGTCGAGCAGATCAAAAAACCTGATTAGCTCAATTATTGACGGAGCCATGGACGGGCTGAAACTAGCAGCAGGCATTTCGGCCATGATCATCGCCATCCTGGGACTAGTCGCACTAGTCGATAAGCTGCTTGCCTCTGCCAGTTCATGGTTGGGAATGAGTGAGCCACTTTCCTTTGTAAGAATTCTGAGCTGGGTTTTCTATCCGTTCGCATACCTGCTGGGCCTGCAGTCGAGCGACGTGCCAGCTGCGGCGCGCTTGTTGGGCGAGCGAGTCATTCTTACAGAAGTTTTCTCGTACAATCATCTCGCCCAGCTAATCTCCAGCGGACAAATAACCGATCCTCGCACGGTGGTGATTTTGAGTTACGCTCTGTGTGGATTCGCGCACGCGGCCGCAGTGGCAATCTTTGTCGGTGGCACGGCGGCACTTGCTCCCTCACGCCGCGACGATCTCGCTAGTCTCGGTCTGCGCGCCTTACTGGCTGCAACCCTGGCGACCTTGATGACCGGCTGTGTCGCCGGAATCTTCAGCACCGGATCCGGAATTTCGTTGTTAAGAACAGGTTTAAATTAAGCCTACGCAACCACTCTCCTATTGACGCCCGATAGGAAGAGGCATAGACTGCGACTCCTATCGACTGTTTAGAGGAGAGCGCAGATGAAGAAACAGAAGGCGGACCTGCTGCAAGGAACGTTGGAGCTTTTATTGCTCCGCCTGCTTCGTTCGGGACCACTCCATGGCTGGGACATCATGCAACGGCTCCAACTCGTTTCGGGTGAAGTCCTCAGCGTAACAGCCGGCGCTCTTTACCCGGCACTTCACCGGCTCGAAGAAAGAGAGTTAATAGCCGCAACCTGGGGCCCATCCGACAATAATCGCAAAGCGAAGTTCTACGAGTTGACTGCCGCCGGTCGCAAGCAACTCGACACGCAGCGCAAACAATGGGAGCTATTTTCCGGCGCGGTAGCTACTGTGCTTCGTGACGCATGAGGAGGGCCTATGTCTTTCAGCACACTCAAACGTCGACTGCGCGCCTTCTTCAAGCGGGATGAACTGGAGGCACAACTTGATGAGGAACTGCGCTACCACCTCGAACGAGAGATCGAACAGAATCTGAAAAACGGAATGAACGAAGAGGACGCTCGCTATGCGGCGCTCAGATCTTTCGGCAATGTCGATCTCTCTAAGGAAGACTGTCGCGACGCACGAGGCGTCAAGTTCTTCGAAGATCTGGGCCGTGATATTCGTTACAGTCTTCGCTTGCTGGTTAAAAGTCCCGCCTTCACTCTGGTTGCACTCTTAACGCTCGCGTTGGGGATTGGCGCTAACACTGCCATCTTCAGCTTGCTCGATGCGGTGTTGCTCAGATCTCTGGCGATCAAGGAACCGAAAAAACTTGTCTTGTTTGGTCACGGCGTTAATGGCGGGCTGACCGATGGATTCCCGGATGAGAGCACGGATCTCTTTTCCTATCCCTTCTATCAGGACCTGCGCCAACAGAACGATGTATTCACCAACGTCGGCGCCCTTATGAGTCTGACCTGGACTGTTCACGGCACCTTTGCTTCGAGTGATGCTGAGCCGAAAAGGATGGAAGTCCAGCTGGTGTCAGGTTCGTATTTCAATGTGCTTGGAATCAACCCCAGGCTGGGTCGATTGATCACCGACGACGACGACAAAGTTTCAGGTATGCATCCAGTTGCGGTTCTTAGCCACGCCTATTGGCAGAGTCAACTTGGTGGTGATGAGAACGTAGTGGGAAAGGGTCTTACGATCGACAAGACTCAATACACCATTATCGGTGTGGCGCCGGGTAACTTCGCCGGTACGACAGTCGGACAGGCGCCAGATGTGTGGATACCTCTGGCCATGGAAGCACAGATTCCCCCGGCCCATTGGAACATCCGCACCGAGAAGAACGCTCAATCTTTGTATCTGCTGGGCCGGCTGAAAGACGGTGTCAGTCGTGACCAGGCAAACGCCGCCGTTAATGTCTTGTTCAAACGTTTCCTGCAAGACCTGGCCGGGCC